>JAGQQQ010000326.1 GCA_020426125.1 Planctomycetaceae bacterium | reverse complement strand
GAGCACATCCACTCGTCGACTGACGAGTACCAAGAACAGTTCGGAGAATTCCGTTGCCGATTGGGTGTGGCGTTTGATTAACGGATGTTGTCCGGATTGTGAGTCGCCGCGCTAATCGACTGACTCGCGACCGCTCTGATGTGCCTCCGGGCGCAGTCGAACAAGTGGAAGCGAGATTCGGGTGCCAGGGCTCATCCCCCGTGTGAAGACCGGTCAATGGAGTGTCGATCGCGTTTTTCCGGCTTCGATCGAGGAAGGATCTCCGCATCATCAATGTGAGAAAACGCCATGACTCGTTTCCCCGTCGTCACCGCTTCGTGTGGTTCCAATCTTCGTTCCCTTTGGTTGACCGGATTGTCGGCCGTTTTGCTGATCAGTTCGGGCTGCGTTGGGTTCGGACCGCGTCCACAGACGTTCGCGCCTATGTCGGGAGGGGGATATCCACCCGTCTATCAGGTGCCGGGACAGGTCTCTCCTCAGGCCACACCTTCCCAGTCGAACAAACCCGTAGGCGAGGAACCGACCCCAGAAGAGGTCTTGCCATCTGATCCGAAACCTAGCCAATCCAACAAAACTCCTGAAACATCGCCAAACGATTCTCTGGAGGATGCCCCAAGTTGGAACGCTGACCCGGATCCCCGCGAAACGGAATCCTGGCGTCCAAACAATCCTCCGCTGCCAGCCCCTGGGGAGCCGCTGGAAACGGAACTCGGCGAACCGTCCGCGTTCCCGGGAACGCGGACTCGCAGCGTTCAGGTCAGCGCGGGGGCGACAACTCGGCGCCCGCAGCAGGCAACACGCGTAAACGAACTGTGGATTTCCACAGCCCAAAGCGCTGGGGGCCGCCCCATCGAAGTCGCCCGGACCGGACAGGGGGACGCATTCACTCTCGTTATTGGATCCCTGTATGGCAACGAACCGGAAGCGATCGCGCTGATGGACCAACTGAATCGGATGCTTCGCGAAGGATCGAAGGCAAATGGCACCGTCGTCTTAATGATCCGGACTCCGAATCCGGATGGACTGAATGAGCGGATCCGCACCAACGACAACGGCGTCGAACTGAACCGAAACTTCCCCTCACTGAACTTCCCGATCGCGACGAATGCCCTGACCGGCCCGCACCCGAGCAGCGAACCGGAAACCGAGTTCGTCGTGCGCGTGCTGAACGAATACAAGCCGACTCGCGTGATCCATTTAAGAAGCAGCATCGGGAACCGTCCGCTCATCCTGCTAAATGATCGCTGGGATGTGAGCCGCGTCCAACAGGGCTTGTCCCGGTCCGGCGAGGTCACGGTCTTCCGTTCGGAGCATAAGGCCGGGTCGTTGGAAGAATTCCTCCAAGAGCGGACAACTGCCCAATTGGCGACGATCCTGCTTCCCCCTGAAGGCTTCCCCCAACTCTCGGCCAACGAATTGGCTTGGCTGGCGATGGACAGCATAAACAATCAACAGCTTTCACCAGCGAAGGACGATTCGATCGCCCGGACCACTCCTGGAAAACCGGCTGCCACTGCCGACGATGGAACCCGTGGCATTGTCGACATGCTCCCCGCCCCACCGGAATTCGCCCGACGAAATGGCCCCGACATCGAGTCCTCTCAAGCCCGATTTGAAGAACTTCCGCCACCGCCGCGGTAAGGACCATTTCAGGCATACAGCCTAAGCTGGACGATGAATCGGTCGCTAAACGAGCGAGTCTCCGGAAAATCTTTGAACACGAAGAACTCCGAGGGGACAGAGTTCCATCGATCTTTGGAACGTCGGCGACTCTCTCCGCCCTGCCACTTGTCCGCACCCTCTGCGTTTTCCTCTGAGCCGGCTCGATGCGATTGCCGTTCCGAAGACCGAAATCCGAAATGTCACTTCAGAGGTGCTGAACATGAACCAGGACGACAGATCACAAAAGACCTCGCTATTCAAATGGATCGAGCGAATCCTCGGACTCGTGGCGATGGGATCCTGCCTGATTGTCAATGAGGCCATCAATCACAAGGAATTCCTGTGGTATCAGAAAGGGGCGTGGTTCTTCGTTTTCACGTTCGCATTTCTTGGGGCGGCCAACTGGATCCGGTCAACCTATCGTCCAGAAGAACTGAATCGAAAATCGCCTCTGGTGTCCGGCCTCTGGTGGATTCTGATCGGTGTCATTCTGATCGGGATGCTGGTGTTTGTGATTGGTCGGGTCATGACCGCAGGATGACAACGGACACAGGAATCGCTTCGGAGACGGGGGGTGCGCTTGTCCCCATCTCAGTCGCGAGAGGCTTTGACTTGCCAAGACTCGTCGAAGAGGTCGGCGTCGACGACCTTCCCCGGCCACCGCGAATTGGGTGGGGTCTCAATATCGATGATCGCCCAATCAGGTAATTTCGGAGTCTGGCGGGCATTATTGAGATAGTCGTACTCGCGGTAGGTGAAGCCGCTGTTGAGAACGACATACCGATCGGGATTGAGCGGATTGGGGTGGATCAGAATCGGGACGTGACTCCCCGCTTCGTAGGTTTTCGATGAAACGGCCACACCCTCTGCCGTCCAGCGAAGTGGAAGATCACCGAGAGTCGTCTGAATCACCGCGTTGCTGCTCGGACATCCCCAGAGAATGAGATTGAAGTTCTGAAGATCTTCATCTGTGATCTCCGTGTCGTCTTTGATGCGGACATCTCCTCGCATGTGGCGGTTCCATTGAACAATGGCCCGTTCCATTTCCGCGTTCACCCAAGTCTCGACCTTCTTGTTCAAAAACTTTCCCGTGGGGCGGACGAATAGAAACGGCTGCATGAAGGCATCGTCAATCGGACCTTGCAGCTCATGTCGTTTAACGAGTCCTTGAGAGAACGGATTTGTGTCGACCAACGTCCAGTGGCCTTCCGCTGATCCGACGAAACGGGCCGCGAAGGACCGGTCCGATTGAGGTTTCACTTCCACGACTTGTTCGCCATCGATCAACACGGCAACCTTCGACTGAACATCGAACGGACAAGTCCCCGAAGGAAAGTCGATTGAGAAATCGGTGATTCCATCGATGGCAATGTCCAATTGCGGCTCGCCAGAGTCGACAACGACGGCCTCAATGCGGGACTGTCGCCAGTGTTCCTTCAGACCATTGACGGTCAGCCACGCGAGGGAGTTGTATTTGAGTGTGTAGGTCGTGAAGGCGATCCGGCGAGGAGTCCGTTCTCGGCCAAGCTGTTCCAAGCGCGAGAGTCGCTCGGCGATCAACTGGTTGGAGTCGGGATGGATCTTATGTGCGGTGTCGGGACCGATGATATGGACAAGGTCGATCCCCTTCTCCGCGAGAGCGGCTTGCATCACATCGGCGGCTTGCTTCTGGCGGTCGATCTCACCGCTGTAGGCCACGGTCGGCAGGTGCCGAAGGTTCTCACACCAGCCGGGGCAGTCGTACAGGGTCCAGAGCCGTTCTTCGAACCAGGGGGGATTCAGGGTTTCCCCTTGGAAGGACTTGAGAAATTCCGGAGTTTCCGAGAACCCGGCTCCAGGGTTGGCAGCGAAGAAGAGGTCCGGGTAGTGGACGGCCATTTGCCAGCAACCCGCGCCCCCCATCGAAAATCCTCGCACCGCGACGCGATCCTCGTCGATCCGATAATGCCGCTTGACGTCTTCCAGCGCTTCGAGGACGTCGACTTCCCCGGCGAACTTGAAAGCGTTCGAGTACCGGCCATAGGGATGAAGCACGATGCCGCCTTCCAATGGGAATTGTCCCTTGGACCGCATGCGCTGGGAGAGGAATTGCAGCTCGAGCGACCGTTCGCCGCGACCATGAAACCAGAGATCACAACGAACCTTGCGGTCACCGTCGAAGCGATAGTCGGGACCAATTTCCAGTCCATAGGGTTGAACGGTGCCGTCGAGCTTGGAGCGGTATCCGCGGACAACGAGTCCGGTCTGATGGGTCCAGTCCGGGTTCCCTTGTTTCAGTTTTTGGACACGGTCGAGTCCAGTGTCGATGAGTTGATGCGCGTTCTTGAGATCTCCCGGGGAATAGAATTCGTTGTTCTTCAGGGCCTGAGAGACGGCCCGTTCAAAGATCTCGATGTCATCCAACAGGTCGGCTGGGGGGCGAGGCGTTTTGGACTCAGTGAGTTGCTTCAATTCCGTCGAGAGTTGTTGCAGACGTGTCTCCAACTGCTCGCGGTCCTCGGCAGAGAGTTCGATTCCCGGCGGGGGAATCTGGCGGACGTTGTCGACCAGATTATCCTGCGGTCCGTCGGCGAGTGCGGGGAGGCCGAAGAGAAGAGCTATCAGGAGATAACGTGCGCGAGCGCTCATGCCAGCGTTCCTTCCAGAGCGAGTGTTCGTGTTCGGGAATTGGTCGATCCGTGGTCGGTTCGCGCAAAAAGATAGCACGGTCCTACAGGACCGTGCTATGGAGTCAAATCTTCCGCGATCTGAACGACGAATTCTCGAAGGCGTTAGACTTTGCCGCAGATCGACTTTCCACTGGAGTGGAGGTCATCGCACGCCGTTCCCAGACGATTCGCTACGCCGGTTTCGGCGGCTTTCAGGTACGAACGTGGGTCATAAACTTTCTTGTTGCCAACTTCGCCGTCGATTTTCAGGACTCCGTCATAGTTCTTGAACATATGCTCGACGATTGGACGGGTGAAGGCGTATTGTGTGTCCGTGTCGATGTTCATCTTCACGACGCCG
>JAGQQQ010000325.1 GCA_020426125.1 Planctomycetaceae bacterium | reverse complement strand
GACCAAGTCGGTTCGGGCGGGCGACTGCGTAAGCAAAGAGACATTAAGTTGATCCAGCGAGCCGGTCCAGAGACGGAAGGGGCCGTCCCGTCCTGAGCGAGAATGGACCACCGCAAGCGGAACCTGAGCCTTCTGCTCGTCAGAAAGGGAACCCCACAATTCTTTGAGGTCCGGTTCAATGTCGCCGTCGGGGTCGCGGATCACCACTTCGAGGTTGGTGTGGCCACCATGAATCGACGAGTTGTTCGTCAGTGCATCGACGATCTCATTTCCTGATTCGGGAAGCGTGTCGCGAACGAACACGACGACTTCCGTCAAATCGGGGCGCCAACGTTCGAGGGCATAACGAAACACGGGAATGTTGCACGCGCTCACATTTGACGTCATCAACGTCAGTAAGACAGCAACACACGCAACGAGTTTTGCGTGACACTTCAAGTGCGTCGCGAAACGACTGCAATTCAGAAAGACGTTCAGAAGTGACATGTCAATTCGTCGCCGCATAACATCGAATCTTGCCGTCGAGTGTTGTGAGAAAGAGCTTTTTGTTCGCTGCCGCGAGACCGTCCCAGACGGGCAAAGCATCGATTTTCAGTTTTCCCGACGTCTCTCCGGTGTCCGAGTCAACGGACAGGATCCAGGCTCCTTCGTGGCCATTGAGGATCTCATCCTGCTTCGCCAACAGCGGTTCCACGCTTTTGTCCTCGCGTGACAATTGGTCGAAGGTCTCTTCCTCGTTGATCACGTCTTCGGGGCCGACCAGGAACAATCGGCGATTGGCGAGAACCATCGCCCGTACGTAGATCGGAATGTCGGACGTCCAAGTATGTTCGACGTAGGACTGTTTCTTCTGAGCATTGTTGCCGCGGCGGCCGCGCGGCTGCCCAGTAAATCGGAAGGCTTTGCCGAATTTGCCATCGACGACCTGGGCCGTTGAGACGCTGCCATTATTTCGGAATGGCGAATAATCCCGCGCCTCTCCATCATCGAAGGGCATCACCAACACCGCGTCCGCCTCCGGGTCTTCATTCTTCTCGAAGCGAGCCGAGACTGCCGAGTCGTCGAGGGGGGTGAAGTAGACCCGGACTTCATCAATCGCTCCGGAGAACCCGCCGGGAGATTCGTACTCGCCCACGGCACTTCCCAAATCGGCTCCGATCTCCATCGCTTGCTTGGGATCGGCCGCGATCAATGCGGGGGCCTCCCCATCGGCCACGTGTTCGCCGTCGACATAGAGGACCATCTTCTTGTCGGCGTGGAGAACTCCGACGAGGTGGTGCCAGCCGCCGACAATCCGTTTGGGCCCTTCGATCATTTTCAGTTCATTGCCCGCACGGACGTGGAATTGCGGTTTCCCTTTGGCGATGGTCAGGGCGTAGCCATCGGCCGGTCCACCTCGTGCGACAACGACGCCGTTCGGGTTTGTGGTGTTGATCCAAGCTTCCACACTGAGAGGTTTGCCTTTGGGATTCAGGCTGGGAGCATTCTTAATTTGAATCGCCGAGACATTCGCCGCACCAGCGTTTGATTCGGCGGAAAGGTCGACTTCCGGCGGTTCCGGCGGAGCGGCGAAGAGTTGGTGCTCCAATGTGGTCGTCCAACGGAGGTACTCCGGTTTGCGGCCATAGCCGAAGACGTAGCCACCCCCTTGGACCATGATCCTCCCCGAGGGAGCAAACCGACCGGCTTGATAATAGCCGCCGTGTCCGCCGGCAAAGCTCTGGCCATAGACCCAGTAAGATCGGTGGAACCACGTGTCATCGAGAAAGCCCATGGGTGCGAACAGGTGGGCTCCTTCGCCTCGTTGAACCGATGCCTGGCCGGCAAAGTCACCCGAATTCGGGCCAATCTTCAGGCGGTTCCCGTCAAAGTCGAACTTCTGCGACCGCATATACAACTGCCGTTCGTCGCAGGAGAGAATATCAGGGAGTCCGACGGGCATTTGCAGGATTTGCAGGACCTCTTGCAAATTGTTCCCCGTTTCCGGGTTCCGGTCATCCATCACGGTTTCGGACAGTTTCTTCCCTGTTGCGAGATCCAGACGGAGCAGACGCAGCCCTCCATCAAGGAACAAGGACCGACCCGCGACGACATAAACTTCGTACTTCCGGATCAACGCGCTGCCATGCACCGGCCAAAGCGATTCCAGTTGTTCAAAAGCCATCGTCCGGCGGTCTTCGGGAGCCGCGCGGTACTTCCAGACTAACTGGCCGTCATCGGCATTGAGACAGTAGACAAAGCCGTCCGCTCCGCCAAACACTACGCGACCGCTGTCGATGGTCGGCGGCGAATCAATCCTTGCGCCGATGGTGTAGGTCCACTTCGTTTTGCCATCGGACTCGTTCAAGGCATAGAGCGTATGCTGATCGGTCTGGGCGACATAGACCGTTCCCCCCGCGATCGCTGGCGGAGTCAATCGGCCTTTGAGATCGATGGCCCACTGCTCCTTGAGTTCCGCGCCAATGTCATCGGTCGAGGCTCCCGAGCGGGCGTTGTCTTTCCGGTAGGTCGGCCAGTCACTCGTCCAGGCCTCTTCGTCGACAGGAGTCAACGGAGTGCCATAAGCGGGGCCTTCCGTTAATCGGCCTTCTTCCGAGACCTCGCCAGGAACGGGCCGCGTCGGTGACCGGGAGGCAAGAGCATTCATTCCGTAGAGCTTGGCCTCGGGATAGCAGGC
>JAGQQQ010000324.1 GCA_020426125.1 Planctomycetaceae bacterium | reverse complement strand
AAGAGCCAGCACAAAAACAAAGCCAAGGCGATGCGAATTCTTCGCAGCCGCGTGCTCGAAGCTCAGCAACGGAAAGCCGATGAAGAACGAGCCGAGGCCCGTCGCACGCTGATCGGCTCCGGGGACCGGAGTGAACGGATTCGGACCTACAACTACCCCCAGGGACGAGTCACCGATCACCGAATCGGCTTGACGTTGTACAAGCTGGACCAGATTATGATGGGGGAATTGGATGAGTTGGTGGAAGGTCTCCTCGAATTTGACCGACAGGAACGGCTCAAAAGCGGTGGGCTCAATTGAGAAGGGCGTTGGGACGGGGCCTTCCGAGAACGCGACGTTGAACCAACCGTTCATTTCGCCAATGAGATTAACTCCCGGTTCAACGTCTCACGGAGGACAGAGCACTGACCGATGGATCGCCCAACAATGACACGCCGCCGGGCGCCGAAGCGGCACTTGGCAATGACGCCTGGACCGTGAAGCGGATCCTGGATTGGACCATTCCTTATCTCAAGGAACATGGCAGCGAGACCCCGCGGCTCGATGCGGAGGTGCTGCTCGCCTTCGCCCGGAAGTGTCCCCGGATCCGGCTCTACACCGACTATGATCAGCCGCTGACCAATCAGCAGCGATCGGTCATGCGGGATCTCGTCCGTCGCCGTGCCAACGCCGAACCGGTCGCTTACCTGGTGGGACACCGGGAATTCTTTTCGTTGGACTTTGAGGTCGGTCCTGGTGTGTTTATCCCCCGCCCGGATACAGAACTTCTCGTGATGGCGACGCTCGACGCCATTCAGGAGATCGAGTCTCCGCACGTTCTGGAACTCTGCTCTGGGAGTGGGTGCATTCCGGTTTCAATTGCCAAAAACCATGCCACGGTCCAAGTGACGGCCATCGAACGGGAGCCGATCCCGTTCGCCTTCTCCCAGAAGAACATCAAAAAACACGGTGTCGACCAACGTGTCGAGTTGATCCAGGGCAACCTGTTCGAGGCCGTTCCCAAGGGACGCCGGTTTCATGTTGTGGTCAGCAATCCGCCATATGTCCTTTCGTCGGTTATCCCCACGTTGCAGGCCGATGTCCGCGATCACGAACCAATCGCCGCACTCGATGGCGGGGCGGACGGCCTCGACGCCATCCGCCACCTCGTGGAACAATCCCCCAAGCATTTGCACCCCGGAGGGTGGCTGATGTTCGAACTCGACCCCACCATCGCCGACGCCTCGGCCGCATTGTTAAAGCAACACGGCTATCAACAAGTCGAAATCAAAACCGACCTCGCTGGCGAACCAAGAATCGCTGTGGGGAGAGTGGAGGGAGGAGAGAGGAGAGTTGAGTGAGAAGAGAAATCTAAGTTGAGTTTTCCCAGTCCAATGTGCCACCACGTCACTGGCTTATTCGCGTGGGGACGTTGAAAACCAACCCATTCCACATACGGCGACCGTACCCTGCCCCCCGGCCCCTAACCCCGACTTCCCCCCATGCCCCACATCGTCGTTCAAGGAGGAACGTCACTTCACGGCACTGTGCGTGTCAGTGGAGCCAAGAACGCGGCGCTTCCCATGATGGCCGCCGCCATTCTCACCGATCAGCCGCTCCGCCTCTCGGACGTCCCCGATCTTCTTGACGTCCAGACGATGAACCAACTGCTCTCTTCGCTTGGCGTCGCCAGCAGCTTTTTTCAAAATCGGCTAACACTGCAAATGATTGATGAAGGGCCCTGTCTGGCGGATTATGAATTGGTACGACGGATGCGCGCCAGCGTTTGTGTCCTAGGCCCATTGCTGACCAAACGTCGACAGGCGACAGTGTCCCTTCCTGGCGGTTGCAACATTGGCCATCGCCCGATCGATCTGCATCTCCGCGGCCTCGCTGCGATGGGAGCCGAGATCGAAGTTCGCTCTGGCTATGTCTTCGCTCAGGCTCGCCAGGGACTTCGCGGAGCCACCGTCTCGATGGCCGGCCCTCAGGGAACGTCCGTGACAGGGACCTTCAACATCATGGCCGCCGCCACTCTGGCTCGGGGAACAACAGTCATTGAGTACGCAGCGCTGGAGCCGGAAATTGTCGCCGTTGGTGAAATGCTGAATGCCATGGGCGCCCGAATCCATGGACTTGGAACATCACGAATTACAATCGAAGGTGTCGAAGCACTCTCGGGAGGACAGTTCACTGTCATCCCCGATCGGATCGAAGCGGGAACACTGCTAGTCGCCGCGGCCGCGACCAAAAGTGCGATTCAACTGGCGAATGTCGAGCCGAGCCATCTGACGGCCGTCTTGGACCTGCTGGGAGAGATGGGGGCGACCATGACGTCACTGGGTGACGCGACTCAAACTCTCCGTTTTGACGGCACAAACGTCTCGTATCCGGTGAGCTTTGATGCGCTCCCCTACCCCGACATTCCCACCGATCTTCAAGCCCAGTTGATGTCGTTACTCTGCTGCCTTCCCGGCGAATCCCGAATTCGCGACCTGGTCTTTCCCGACCGGTTGATGCATGTTTCGGAACTCTGCCGCCTTGGAGCGGACATTCGTCTTGATGGAAATGCAGCGATCATTCAAGGAACCGGCTCACTGAGCGGCGCCAACGTGATGGCATCCGACCTCCGCGCCAGTGCCGCTCTCGTAATCGCGGGGCTCATTGCTCGTGGAGAAACGACGATCCATCGGATCTATCACCTCGATCGCGGGTACGAGCAACTCGAAAACAAACTCAATACCCTTGGGGCACAGATCGAGAGAATGGATGTTGCTCGCGAAACGATATTGCGTCGCCCCGCGTAACAACATCCACTCACATCATGACAAATTCGTCGTCTTCCTGAGACCCTGATCGTATGAATCAGGTGGCAACTTCCTCAACGGTTCCAGCACCCCCGATGACGGGACCGAAGTTCATGGCCGCTCCGAAGGAGTTTCCTGCTCCGGTGGATAGGAAGACATAAGCGTTTGCCGCGAGTCCGGCGATGTCATCCACGCCATCCCCATCAAAATCCCCGACGACATATTGCAGCCCCGTGGGGCCGGAGCCGTAGAGAGCCGGAGGATTCGCTAAGACAACCGGGTTCAAGAATGCCAGATTGAGGCTCGTTGTCGAGACATAGAGACTCCCCGTCGACCTCGCCGCAAAGAGGTCACCCAGGTCATCGTTATTGAATTCTCCGACCAGGAAACCAGCGGGATAGGTAATCGAACTGAACACAGGAGCCCGGGCGGAGACCACAAAGTTATGGACACCCGGAGCATTGGGGCGCACGTTGCCAGTCGTCGTCGCATGGAAAATCTGGCCAAAACTGTCTTTCCCCACAATGTCGTCCCGTCCGTCGTTGTTGAGATCAATCGCGGCGAACGATGTCAGCGACCCGAACCCAAACTGCCCCGAAGCTAGAACGGGCGTCAAGTTCCCACCGGAATTGACCGCGTAAAACGGGATGATGTTGATGGCAGGACCACTCGTGGCCCCAATGAGTCCGGTCACATCGTCGAGGCCATCGCCATTGAAGTCCCCGATAACCCAATCGGAATATCCCCCATTGGCGGTGATCTTGAAGTCTTCCAGTCCCGAAACAGCCTTCGACCAGATTTGAACCTGCCCCATCAGCACGGGGTGGTCTCGGAGATAGAGGATCTCCTCAACGTCATCGCCATTGATATCGAGCACTCCGAGAAACGAGTCAATTGGCGCCCCGAATGAAACAGTGCCCGCCGGGCGGACGACAATCGCACTGGGATTCATGGGATCGCGTTCGAACTGCCCGTTGTCATTCCGAATCCAGTTCAGACGCTTGGTCACGGGATTAAAGATCGCCGCGTCATTGTCGCCGTCTCCATCGAAGTCCCCGGTAAAGGCATTCCCCGTCGGAAAGGCTCCCGTTTGGTCCCAAGTGAAACTATTGCCGTTGTTGTTGCCGAGCTTGAAGCGATTCGTCGAGGAGTCGAAGTAGAGAATGTCGTCGCCGGCCGTGACATTGATCGTGATCGTCGCGGTGTCAGATAATTCGGGAACTCCCATGTCCGTGACGGTCACGTCCAATGTGAATGAGCTTGCTGAGCCGAGAGCACCAGCATCGATAACCGTGATTTCTCCAGAGTTCTCATCAATCGCAAAGACGCTTGCCCCGCTGCCGCCGGTGATTTCATAGGTCACCGGTTCATTTGTCACGAAAACGCTTGAATTGGTCGTGGGCAGATTCGTGACCGAATTGACGGTGCCCAGTCCAAAGTTGATTTCGGTATACGGGGCATCATCCGGGTCAGGACTTCCGAAAATGCGAAACGTCGGGTGCAGATCACTCGCCACGACATTGAAATCAAAATCAACGGTGGCAATGGTCCCCATGTTGTTGAATTCGCCCGTTCCTGTCGATGTGAACAGCGAGGAATCTCCAATCCCTAAGAGGGCTCCTTCAAAGCTGAAAGTACCCGTCGTCGCGGTCATCACACCAGTCCCATTACTCGCGGCGAGAATCTCGTCATAGATCGAAGTGTCCCCACCAACCGCGCCGGTAAAGGTCAGCGTGAACTCCGCGAACGTGACCTGCGAGGGATTGGTAATTGCTTCCATGATATCCAATGTTCCCACCGCGACTGGCACACCTCCCGAAAGGAGTTCAAAGGTGTTGTCGGTCCCCACCGCAGGCTCGAATATCTGATTGGCCAAGCCATCCATGAGACCATTATCGAAGGAGGTCAACTCCAGAACCGGAGGAACCCCCGTCTGGTTTCCAAATCGGAATGTCAGATTGGAAACCAAATCCGAGTCGGTCGCGAGGACTGTTCCAACAACTGCTCCCATCGTAGCGGATGGATCAACACCGAAGGTCTGGTCATTGACAACGGGGGCCACATTGGTCAGCAGAACCCTTGACTCCAAAGCTTCCATCTGGGCCTTCTCGACGCAAGCCCGGCGTTTACCCTTTCGGAGACGAGCAAACAGCAAACGAAAATCTGAGTAGGGCAACATCAATCCACCTTCTTTCTTGCAAAACAGCAGCAATCATGACTCGAATTCACTGGCAACACACTCCCACACCATCGCCTTTCCCTTAGTGGCAAAACTGCAGGATCCAGAACTGTCTTCCACATCAGGGATCGGATGGGGAATACGACTGTGAGAATGGCAAGTGCCATGCCAATCAAAACTCGCCTCCATGGGGCGGCGATCCTCATGGGAACAATCCAGGGACGGCGAGGGATGACGCTGCCCCAGCAGGAATCGTCCTGTCAACTCGGCGCGCGAGATTCGCACATGCTGTGTCGAATTGGCACAAGGTGACTGGAATGGACGTCAACACTCCGATAGAAACCGAGGCATAGGTGTGCCCATTCACTGTGTTGTTAAGAAATTTTGATGGTTTGTTCACTATGCGATCCTTCCTCGTTGTTCTGATCATTCTTTCAACCGGACAGTTCGCACGAGCTGTCGAGAAGAGGAATGTTCTGTTCATCATGTCCGACGATCTCACCTACACGGCTCTCTCGTGCTATGGCAACACCGTTTGTCAGACACCGAACATTGACCGCATTGCCTCTCGCGGAGTTCGATTTACGCGCGCTTATTGTCAAGGGACTTACTGCGGTCCGTCTCGTGCCTCGCTGATGTCTGGATACTATCCGCACGCAACAGGCGTCCTTGGTTACACCAATCCCCGTCCCCAGATTGGCGACCGGCAAACGTGGTCGCAGTTATTCAAGGACAATGGCTACTACGCCGCTCGTGTGAGCAAGATCTTCCACATGGGCGTGCCCGGCGGGATCGAGGCGGGCACCGATGGAGCCGACGACCCGGTCTCGTGGACCGAGCGCTTCAACAGCCAGGGACCGGAATGGCGCGCGCCGGGCAAGGGCGAGACGCTGGAGGGCAACCCCGACGGCAAGAAGCCGGTGGTCGGCGGCAACACGTTCGTGGTGGTGGAGGCGGACGGCGACGACCTCGTCCACAGCGACGGCAAGACGGCGGCGAAAGCCTGCGAATTGATCGCCCAGCACAAGGGCGAGCCGTTCTTCCTCGGCGTCGGCTTCGTCCGCCCGCACGTCCCCTTCGTCGCGCCGGCGGACTACTACGCGCCGTTTCCGCACGGGCAGATGGCGTTGCCCGAAAAGGTCGCGGGCGACTGGGGCGACATCCCGAAGCCGGGCATCAACTACAAGACGAGCAAGAACATGCAGATGGACGAGGGGCGGCAGCGCAAGGCGGTCGCCGGATACTACGCCTCGGTCGCCTACATGGACGCGCAGGTCGGCAAGGTG
>JAGQQQ010000323.1 GCA_020426125.1 Planctomycetaceae bacterium | reverse complement strand
CCGCCCGTCCGGTTCGGAGGGAGGGGGGATTGAAATCAAACAGTCCTTCCTACCCCTATCTTTTCCACTGTGACAATGCACGAGTTCGCGATTCCGGATTTCGCGAAAAGTTTGGAGAACGAGCAGATCAATGCATGACGTCTTGGTGACGCTGGTCCGCCATTGCCGCCCGTTTGCCGTTTTGGGAACCGCGTTGGTGATCGGATGGCTCGCGTTCGGAGTTTGGGGATGCCATCCACAGGGGAAAGAGCAGACACCGAAAACTCCCCCATTGTCGAAAAGGGATCCGATGCCTGATGGTCGAGTGTCGGAGCGGAGCGAAGCTCAACCACTTGTGGGGGATGGCGCCCACTTTCGAACCGTAGGAGCTGAGTCCGGCTTTGATTTCGAGCGATTCGACAACATCTCGGGACAGCGACGGATCCTGGAGACGAACGGCGGTGGGGTTGCACTCTTGGATGCTGATCGCGATGGACGGCTCGATGCCTTTCTGACAAATGGTTGCCAACTCCCGCGAATCTCGAAGGACCAGCGCACACCTTCCATCCTGCTGCGAAATCTGGGGGAGATGACGTTTCGCGAGGTCTCAGGCGATGCGTCTCTTCACCAGTTCGGATACGCCTACGGTTGTACGAGCGGAGACATCAATTCCGATGGATTTCCGGATCTGTATGTCACTCAGTTGGGGGCCAACTCCCTTTGGCTCAACAATGGCGACGGCACTTTCTTTGACGCCTCGGAGATGGTTCCGAACCCCGATGATCGATGGAGTTCCAGTGCGGCTTTTGCGGATGTGAACCTGGACGGGTGGCTCGATTTGTACGTGACGAATTACCTGGATGAGTCCGATGATCCTCCGACCCTGTGCCCGAATCCCGCCAGTCCCGATGGGTACGAGGGCTGTTCTCCAGCTTTCTTTCGAGGCGTTGACGATGTCCTCCTTCTTGGCTTAGGAACAGGAGCTTTCCTCGACGCCTCAATGCCATCGGGCGTCGCGGGCCATCCCGGAAAAGGACTGGGTGTCGTGATTGCCAACCTCGATACCCAGGGAATGCCGGAAATCTATGTTGCGAATGACGGGGAAAGAAACTTCCTGTTCCATTCTCCGAAGGACTTCAGGCCTCGACAGACGGGTACGTTGGAAGGGATTCTCATTCCCGAGTACCAGGAGGTGGCGATGGTCGGGGGCGTGGCTCTCAATGAACAAGGGTTCGCACAGGCAAGTATGGGTATCGCCGCTGGGGATGCCGATGCGAACGGCACAATCGATCTGTTTCTGACACACTTCTACGGGGATACGAATACCCTGTATGCAAACAACGGCGATCTTCGCTTTCGAGACATCACCCGCGCGAGCGGCGTCGGTCCACCGAGCCGGATGGTCCTGGGATTCGGCACAGTGTTCATCGACGACAACAACGACGGACGACTCGATCTGTTCATTGCGAACGGACATGTCGATGACAGAACCTGGACGCGAACGAGCGAGCCCTATCACATGCTTCCCCTGTTTCTCCGAAACGACGGACACGGACGTTTCCATGACCGGTCCACCGGAAGTGGCGACTACTTCACAAAAACGTGGATCGGACGAGGAGTCGCTCAGGGAGATCTCGATCTCGACGGAAAAACGGACCTCGTCGTCGCACATCAGCTTGCGCCGTCGGTCGTGCTTCGAAACGATTTGGAGACTCCCAACCGATCGATCGTGCTTCATCTGGTGGGAACGATTTCAAACCGGGATGGCTTTCACACTCGTATCGAGATTCCCGGAGCAAATCCGTCCGTCATTCGGGAACTTTCTGGAGGAGGCAGTTTTCAATCAGCGTCCGCGTTGGAGATTCCTTTGGGGATCGGAAAGGAAGAGTCCGTTCCGGTGACGATTGTCTGGCCATCGGGCGAGGTGGATGCCTATCCCCAAGTAACACCCGGGCATTGGGTGGTGGTTGAAAAACAGTCACTGTTTCCGGTCAGTGACTGAGTCCGAAGCCGAGGAATTCGACAGAGATGGATTCATCAAATATGATCTCTTTCCTGCCCGAATCCTCCTATTTTGGCCCCCCGAACATGATGTCTCAAGAAAAGCTCCGTGATGGAGGTCGCCTTGATCCCGTGCAATGGGCTGTAATTGTTTCATTGATCTGGTCGGCGACGTTCAACGCCGCCGGCGCGGATGATGGGATCGATTTCTTTGAAAGCAAGATTCGCCCGGTACTCATTCAGCACTGTTACGAGTGCCACTCGCGCGAGTTCAGTGAGGCCAAGGGGGGGCTTGTTCTTGACAGTCGCGAAGGGATTCGGCGCGGAGGAGATTCCGGGGCGGCTGTTGTGCCGAGTGATCCTTCGGAGAGTCTGATCCTGCAGGCCGTTCGTTACGAGTCCCTGGAGATGCCGCCGGATTCGAAGCTCCCCGGGAATGTGATCGCGGATATCGAGAAGTGGATCGCGATGGGCGCGCCCGATCCTCGCGAGGAAATCACGACTCCGATCACGGAACGAAAGCGAGCCGAGATAGATTGGAACGCGGCCCGCCGATTCTGGGCGTTTCAACCGCCGAACAAACACGAAGTGGCCGTCGGTACCTCGCACAAAATCGACGGATTCATTCAAAGCCAGCTTGCGGAACAGGGACTCACGCCCAACCCGCTCGCCGAGAATCGGACATTGTTGCGCCGGCTGTATTTCGACCTGATTGGACTTCCTCCCACTCCATCGGAAGCCGAGGAGTTTCTTCAGGCCGCGGCGGTCGACCGCGAGAGCGCCCTCTTCGATCTGGTTGACTCGCTGTTAGCGTCCCCGCACTTTGGAGAGCGGTGGGCTTCCCTTTGGTTGGATGTCGCCCGGTACGCCGAGGATCAAGCCCATATTGTTGGGAGCAACAAGGAACTTTTTTACCCGAATGCCTATCGGTATCGAGACTGGCTGATTGATGCGTTCAACGAGGATGTCCCTTATGACGAATTGATTCGGTTGCAGCTTGCGGCGGATTTGCACACACCGGAAGACCCTCGGGATGACGTTGCTCTGGGATTCCTGGGACTGGGGCCGAAGTATTATCGCCGAGGCGCGTTGGAAGTCATGGCGGACGAATGGGAAGACCGGGTCGACGTCGTCTCTCGCGGGCTGCTCGGACTGACGGTTGCGTGTGCCCGGTGCCATGACCACAAATTTGATCCGATTCCCACTGAGGACTACTACGCACTCGCGGGCGTCTTCGCCAGTTCGGAGATGTGGAATCGCCCCATGGAGGACGAAGCGGAAACCGAAAAAAATGGACAGGCCAAGGAGCCGGACCAGGCGATTCACATCGTTCGTGATCAGAAGGTTCAGGACCTCAATGTCTTCATTCGCGGCGATGTCAATACGAAGGGAGAAGTGGTTCCACGTCGGTTTCTGACCATCCTCTCGAAGTCGACGCCCGTCGCTTTCGTCCACGGGAGTGGTCGCCTCGAACTCGCTCATCTGATCGCTTCCTCAGACAATCCCCTGACGGCCCGCGTCATCGTGAACCGAATTTGGGCAACCTATTTCGGCCAACCGTTGGTGGGAACTCCCAGTAACTTCGGACAACTGGGGGACGTCCCCACGCATCCAGAACTTCTCGATGACCTGGCTGTCCGTTTCATGGAGAACGGCTGGTCCCTGAAATGGTTGCATCGGGAGATTGTCACGTCGCAGACTTATCAGCGGTCGAGCGATTTGACACCCGACGGAAAAACGATCGATCCCGCAAATCGACTGCTGGCTCGGATGAATCGGCGACGGCTGAACGTCGAGCAATGGAGAGATGCTCTCCTCAAAGTGACTGGACAACTCGACTCCGCGATCGGTGGCCAGTCGATGGTTCCCGACCAACCGGATGAGCGCCGTCGAACTGTTTACAGTGAGCGGAGTCGGTTTCAACTGAATCCTCTGCTGGCGATGTTTGATTTCCCTGATCCGAATGCCCACGCCGCGAAACGGGTCGAAACCACAACGCCGCTTCAAAAACTCTTCGTCATCAACAGCCCGTTTATGGTGGCCCGCGCGAAGGACTTCGCGCAGCGGTTTGGAACAGAATCCGATGATTTGGTGGTGCAGATCCAACAGGCCTATCAGATCCTTTTCACACGACCGCCCAGTCAAGAGGAACTTGAGGTCGGACGTCAGTTTCTTCAGGAATCCACTTGGGAGCAGTATGCCCAGGTACTCCTGGCTTCAAACGAGTTCCTTTTCCTGGATTAGACCGAGTCCGCATTCCATTTGTGAGAGACAGATGAAGCCGACACCAACATCGACACTTTCGCGACGTTCCCTTTTGCAGCGAATCGGAACCGGTTTCGGAGCATTGGGCTTAGCGGGAACGATGCAGTGCCAGGGGCTACTCGGAAACCAGACCGACGCTGGAACTGTTGGGATTTCCAACCCGTTTCACTTGGTTCCTCGAGCCAAACGGATCATCTTTCTGTTCATGAACGGCGGCCCTTCGCACGTCGATACGTTTGATCCCAAACCGGCCTTGGCAACGTATGAAGGCCAACAGCCCGACGGCAAGCTTTATAAACCCTCGAAAGGGAGCGGGTATATGCCGTCTCCCTTTCAATTTTCTCCTCACGGCGAAAGTGGCGTCGTGATGAGCGAATTGTTTCCCCATCTGGCGCAATGCGCGGATGATTTGTGTGTTATCCGGTCGATGCACACCAGCGTGCCGAATCATGAGCCTGGCCTGCTCATGATGCACTGTGGCAACCTGCAGCCCATCCGTCCGTGTCTGGGTTCCTGGCTGTCCTATGGGCTCGGTAGCGAAAACGAAGACCTGCCCTCATTTGTCGCCTTGAGTCCGGGACGACCAGTTGTCGGACCGCAACTCTGGTCCAGTTCCTTTCTGCCCGGAGAGCATCAAGGGGTTGCCGTTGACACAAACGACCTGGATGTCGAGAAGATGATTGCGAACGTGAAACATCCCTCACTCTCCCGTTCGGAGCAACGGAAGCAACTCGACATGCTATTCCAGTTGAATCAATTGCATCAGGAGCAACGGCAGAACGATCAAATCTTTGACGAACAGATCCAGGCCATGGAACTTGCCTACCAGATGCAAAGCGAAGCGACGGAAGCGTTCGATATCTCCCGCGAAAGCGAGTCTGTTCGACAGTTGTACGGGGAGACCCCGTTTGGTCAGAGCTGTCTTCTGGCTCGGAGACTCTGTGAACGGGGCGTCCGGTATGTCCAGGTCTACTACGTCACGAAAAACGGCAAGCAGCCCTGGGACACTCACAGCAATAACAATGAATCCCATCGAAAGCTCTGCGCCGACAGCGACCGGGCCACGGCAGCTTTGCTGATGGATCTCAAAACCCGAGGCTTGCTGGATGACACGCTCGTCGTCTGGACGGGCGAGTTTGGCCGCACTCCGTACTCACAGCTCGACAAAAAGAAAGACCTCAACAAGGCGGGACGCGATCATCACCATACCGGATTTTCGACCGTTCTGGCTGGCGGCGGCGTCAAGGGGGGCTTGATGTATGGGGCCACGGACGAACTCGGCATGAATGCTGTCGAGAATCGGGTTCATGTCCATGACTTGCACGCCACGATGCTCCATCTCATGGGACTGGACCATGAGCGGTTGACCTATCGCTACTCGGGCCGGGATTTTCGCTTGACGGATATTCATGGTCGCGTGGTGGAAGACATTCTGGCGTGAAACATCACTCGGGGAGTCCTCGATCACACTTCGGCATCATTTGGCGGGAGAGTCTTGCTGAGTTGAAATGAGTTGCCATGGTTGGCGAATGAAGGCCGTTTCATCAGAATAGCGAGGCCATCTACAATCTCGCCTTTTTTGATGAACCGAAATTCCATGAGAAAAATCCTGACTCGCCTGTTGATTCTGTTCGGCTTTATTTCGCCCTTGAGCCTGTTTGCCGCTGACACTCCCAATGTCGTCTTGATCATTTCGGATGATCAGGCATGGGGGGACTATGGTTTCATGGGACACCCCCACATTCAAACACCGCACCTCGACCGCCTCGCTCGGGAGTCGTTGACGTTTACACGTGGCTACGTCCCCGACAGCCTTTGCCGCCCCAGTCTGGCTACCATCGTGACGGGGAAATACCCTCATGAACATGGGATTGTCGGCAACGATCCTCCCCCACCGAAAGAACTTGAGGGAATGCCCAAGGGCCGCATCTACGGCAATCCCCAGTACATCGAAGTCCGCAACAAATATATTGAGCATATTGATGATGAACTGACAATGGCCGATGCCCTGCACGAAAACCTCGGATACGTCTCGCATCAATCCGGAAAATGGTGGGAAGGCCATTACTCACGCGGTGGATTTACAGAAGGCATGACACATGGGGACCGCACTCGCGGCGGGCGACACGGGGACGAAGGGCTCACGATTGGTCGGCAGGGGATGAAGCCCGTGTTTGAATTTCTGGATCATGCCGTCGCCGAGAAGAAACCCTTTTTCGTTTATTACGCTCCGTTTCTCCCCCATACGCCACACAATCCCCCCCAGCGCCTGCTCAAGAAGTACCAGGACAAAACGCCCCATGAACCTGTTGCGAAATACTGGGCGATGTGCGAATGGTTTGACGAGACGTGCGGCGAGTTGTTGGACTATCTGGATCAACACCAACTCGCGGACAACACGATCGTGCTCTATGTGACCGACAATGGTTGGATCAACCAGACTGATTCCAGCCGGTATGCTCCTAAGTCAAAGAGGTCACAATATGATGGAGGAACTCGAACGCCCATCATGATTCGATGGCCTGGTAAAGTCCCCCCCAAGATGGATACCGAGCACCTGGCCAGTTCGATCGATCTCATGCCCACCGTCTTGAAGGCCGTGGGAATCGAACCGTCCTCGGAGTTACAGGGGATCGACTTGTTGGATAAAGAAGCGGTCTCACAGCGAACCGCGATCTTTGGGGAAATCCTCGAACACGACATTCGAAGCATGGACGACCCGGTTGCCAGCCTCCGATTCCGTTGGATCATCGACGGAGACTGGAAGCTGATCGTCCCCTTTCCTGGTCGCGAACCGGATGCCTCCGTCGAGCTTTACCACATTACTCAAGATCCCAATGAGGAAAACAATGTTGCCGAAGCCAACCCCAATCGTGTCCGGAAACTGACTCGACAGCTCGACGCGTGGTGGAATCCTCAAGGGTAAATGACGGATTCTGATTTTTGGACATTCATTGGGGAGAAATTCGAAGAACCAAGGACCAAACAAATTCCAAATCACAAACTCCAAACGAGGAAACAACTCGCTGACTCCGCTGGGAATTCTTCTGCCGGACAAAAATATATTTCCTCATTTTGAACTTCGGAATTTTGGATTTGTTTGGGTCTGGGAACATGGGTTTTCGAATTTCTCTGCACTCGAGCGCTCAACAATCACACCCGGTGTTTTAGCAACCGGTCGCACCGAAAATCATGAAGCCATCTCAGATGTCCCCCGTTCGTTGGGAATGCTGTTGGAACGTTGCCCGGCCGTTAGTTTCGGTTGGCTGGGGACTCGTGTCTTGATTGGGCTTTGAAGGTTCGCAAACCGCCCGATCAGCCCGGGAGTCTCTCGAAGGCGGAGTGGGAAGTTGAGTGAGAAAAGCATTCGTCGTGCCACATCACGTGTGCCTTATTCGATGCAGCTTTATCAGCGTGCTGAGGAACTCATTCCAGGGGGGACACAATTAATCAGTCGAAGGCCCTCACGGTTTGCCTATGGAGTTTCTCCGGTCTACGCGGTTCGGGGGCAGGGATCGCGGATTTGGGATGTCGACGGGAATGAGTACATTGACTGGGTCAGCGGGGTCGGAGCCATCATCTTGGGATACGCGGATCCGACGGTCGACGCGGCGGTCAAGAAGCAGATTGGCCAAGGCACGGTTTACTCGATTAACCATCCTCTGGAACTGGAACTTGCAGAGTTCCTGACGGACTCCATTCCCTGCGCTGAAATGGTCCGCTATGCCAAGGGAGGCGGGGAGGCGTGTGCGATTGCGGTGCGAATTGCCAGAGGCGCAACCGGGAGAGACAAAGTCCTTTTCTGCGGTTATCACGGCTGGCACGACTGGTATCTGGCAGCCAATCTCAGTGAAGAAGCCGCCCTGACACCTCATTTGTTTTCGGGGATCGAGCCAATCGGCGTCCCCCAAGGGCTGCGAGGGACGGCGATCCCGTTTCCTTATGGAGACCTGAACGCTCTGAAACAGAAGTTACAGGAACATCATTCCGAGATTGCCGCCGTGATCATGGAACCGCTACGAAGCGAGGAGCCACCAGATGGGTATCTTGCCGAAGTCAGGCAACTCGCTTCCCAACACAACATCGTTCTGATTTTCGATGAAGTCTCGACCGGGTTTCGACCCTCGGCTGAAGGGGTTCAACCGGTGGTTGGCGTCACTCCGGATATGGCGGTTTTTGCGAAATCCCTATCCAATGGATACCCGATGGCGGCGGTCGTCGGGAAACGTGAAGTCATGGAGATTGCCGCCAGGATCTTTGTCTCCAGCACGTACTGGAGTGATACGATCGGTTTGCGTGCAGCCTTAACGACGCTTCAGGAGGTTCGGCGTCGTCATGTTCCTGATGCGATTCAATCCCTGGGACGACGGATCAAGTCAAAACTGAACGAGATGGGAAAGACCTGCAATCTTCCGGTGACCTGCGAGGGGGTCGATTTTCATCCTCAGTTGCGATTCCTGGTCGAAGATGCGTTGCTCCAGTCTCAACTGGCAACGCTATACATTCAGGAGATGGCAAAACGGGGTTGCCATGGTTATCCGTCATTCTATTTGAACGCGGCTCAAGATGAGGACGACCTCGAGCAGACGTTTCAATCTGCGAATGAGGTGTTTTCCCTGATCGCACAAGGACTCAAAGACGAAAACATCGATTCTCTGCTCGAATGTGAACTTCGCCAGGACGCGTTTCAGCGACTCGTTCGATGAGTCAACAATAGGCTCAAGTGATCCATCAGAACGTGCATTGGCAGTTTGCATTCGCGAGGCCATCGACTATCGTGACGGACAATTCGGGGGGACTCCCGTGATCGTGAAGGCGCACGGCCCGACACCTCGACCACTTCTCTTAAGATTCCCCGTTATCAGGAACTTCCATGGCCACCGTTTCTCGTCTCGCGTCCCGTCTGGTTGTGCTTTGCATTGTGCTCGAAAGTTCGGTTCTCGCGGAGTTCCAAATCGTGGAGACCGACTCTCACGGACTCCGGATCACGCACAACGGCCACCCCTTCGCGGAGTATGTCGTTGATCAGGGGAACAAGCCCTATCTCTGGAGGGTTCACGGCCCGACTGGCAAACTCATGACTCGCGCCTATCCGATGGAAGACGTCGAAGGGGAACGCAAGGACCATCCCCACCATCGGGGGATCACTTTCGGACACGAAGGGATCAACGGCGTTGACACCTGGGCCGAGGAGAAAACCTTCGTGGACTATCTCGACAATCCGAACCGCGCGGAATGGGCGCAAGGACGCCTCGATGCCTTGGGGCGGATTGTCCATCGCGAGTATGAAGAACTCTCAGCCAGCGCGGCTCAGGCGAGATTCGTCGAAATCTGCGACTATCACGATCGGAATGGCCAGAAGATTCTAGCGGAGAAACGGACGGTTACCTTTCGCGTGACGACGAATCACAGGTGGATCGATTTTGACCAGGAATTGATCGCCAGCGAAGGAGATTTACATTTCGAGGACAAAAAGGACTCCGGGCTGTCTATTCGGATTCCGACTTCGATGGATGTCGACTCGAAACTGGGGGGGAAGATCATTAACAGTGAAGGACAAACCGACAAGGAGGCCTGGAGCCAGCCCGCGAACTGGTGTGATTACCATGGTCCGGTTGACGGGGAAACGGTCGGGGTTGCGATTCTCAACCATCCCAGCAGTTTTCGGCACCCAACTCGTTGGCATGTCCGCACTTACGGATTGTTCACCGCGAATCCGTTTGCTTCGAAACAGTTTGACTCCGCGAATCCTGACGCGGCCTTCGTTCTGAAACAAGGTGAGTCACTCAAACTGTTCCACCGGTTTGTGTTCCATTCTGGAAATGCGGAGACTGGGAAAATTGCCGAAGCGTATGACCAATACGCGAGCGAAAAACGGTAGTAGACATCGCAGCATCGTTGGGGGAACGTCACTCAGAAGTTGCGTTCTGAGATTTCCGCCTGTCCGTTGTCCAGAATTCCCTGCTAACATTCCACTCGGTATTGAGCGAAGGAGAATGGGCTTGTCCTCCGAGACTGTGTTGTTGGTCGTTTCTATCGCGTAGGGATGTCTGCTGAATGAATGCCCGGCTCGAATGAACGACCCGGGGATTGTGCTGACTCTCCCAAGGATGGGTTCGTGTTTGGTTGGATTCTCAACGTCTGTTATCTCACCATTTTGTTAGTGATGTCCCCGGTTCTGCTGTGGAAGCGGTGGCGATGGGGCAAGTACCGGCGAGGCTGGCCGGAGAAGTTCTTGGGATCGGTCCCCAAACTTCCCGTCCCAACGCGTGATCGCATCTGGCTGCACGCCGTGAGCGTTGGGGAAGTTCTGCAACTGCCACAAGTGGTTGATCGTCTCCGGCTCAAACGCCCCGATGTCGAGTTCGTCATCTCGACCACAACCGAGACCGGGTACGACGTCGCGACAAAACAGTTCCCGGAAAATCTCGTTGTCTTCTTTCCATTGGACTTAACCTGGAGCGTGTCCCGCGCCATCGAGCGGATCCAGCCGACGCTTGTTGTTCTCGTGGAGTTGGAGATTTGGCCAAACTTCGTCTTGACTGTTCGAGATCGAAGAATTCCTCTCGCATTGATCAATGGCCGGATGAGCGAGAAGAGTTTTCGAGGATATCGATTGATCCCCAAACTGTGCGACCGGTTGTTTCGTTGTTTTGATCTGGTGGCCGTTCAAAACGACGAGTACGGGCACCGTTTTGAGGAGTTGGGATGCTCGAGTGAAGCGGTCACCGTGACCGGTTCCATCAAGTTTGATGGCGTGCAAGCCGACCGCGATAACTTCCAAACGACCGACCTGGGAAAATTCTTTCGGATTCAGGAAGGGGAAGTCGTCTTCATTGCCGGCAGTACCCAGGAGCCGGAGGAGGAATTCGCGTTGTCCGTTTACGTGGAACTCCAAGCGACATTTCCTCAGCTGAGGTTCGTCTTGGTCCCCAGACATCCAGAGAGAGCTTCGGAGGTAGCGGCATTGGTGCGACGATTTGGCTGCCCTCTAATAAGTCGGACGGGACGGCACGATCACCACGCGGGTACGGGGTCAGCCGTCGGACTGCTGGACACCGTGGGCGAACTCAACGCCTGCTGGGGGCTGGCGGAGATTGCCTTTGTCGGGGGAAGTTTCACAGATCGAGGAGGTCAGAACATGATGGAACCGGCTGCCTATGGAGCGGCTGTCTGTTTTGGTCCCAATGTCTGGAACTTTCGGCAAGTCGTTGACCTGATGCTCGCCAAAGATGCCGCCCGAATCGTGGCGACAAAACACGAGTTGAAAGACTTCGTCGCCGAAATGCTGACCTCCCAGGAAATTCGGCAGCAATTGGGGAAGCGGGCTCAACATCTGGTTCAGAGCCAACAAGGGGCAACCGACCGAACCGTGTCGTTATTGTGTTCCCTGTTGGATCCTCGCAACTCAAAGAATTCACAGATTGCCTCCTCCGTTCGCATAGAGACATTGCCGACGGAATAATCCATTGATCAGGGCTCCCGGAACAATCTGCGGACAGCGGCTCGACTTGTTTTGCCGAAACGGATGTGACGCGTCGGGGACATTCCTACGTGTGTTGGCATTCAGCTTCGAATGCCCCCCGAGAACATGGGTTGATCGATTGGAGTCTCGGAAATGGGCATCTACATCGGCGCGATGCGTCGGGAGCCCACGTCTGTGGTCAACACAACATGGGAGTTAAAGCTCTCCCAGATGAGCCGGTGCTTCGTCTCGTTGAATGCGGGATTGCCCCAGAGATCCTGAAATTCCCAAGGGTCGCTAACCAGGTCGTAGAGTTCCCCCAGTTGTTGATCGTGGTAGACCGACAGCTTGTACCGATGGTCCCGATACATTGTGGCAAAGGATCCGCATCCGCCGGTGAATTCGCTTGCGAGTGCGTCGAAGTATTCGCAACGAACAAAGTCTCGGTGAGACGACGAATCCGATTCCCCTTTCAAGATCGGCAGGAGTGACCGACCCTGGTGGTAATCCGGGACTCGCAAACCGGCCAACTCCAGAATGGTCGCACTCATGTCGAGCAATTCCACAAGTGCGGAACTCCGCTGACCCGCGACGATTCGCTTGGGCCATTGAAAGATCAGGGGGACTCGCACGAGTCCCTCGTAGAACCGACATCCTTTATACATCAGGCCATGATCTCCCAGGGACTCGCCGTGGTCGCTGGTCAACAGGACGACGGTGTTCTCGCGTTGCTCCGTCTCATCGAGAGATTCGAGGATTCGAGCCAACTGATCATCGATCTGGGCGATCATTGCATAGTAGTCAGCCTGCTTACGAAAGGCGTCGTGCTCTTCGGGCGTGCAGACTCGATCCTGAAAGTCGACATTCGCCAGTTTCGCCTGATGCGCAAGGTCCTCCAGACGGAAATGTGGTCCCGGCATCAGTGCGGGATCGAACTGCTCGGCATACGATCGTGGAGGAATAAACGGCGGATGGGGATCGTAAATGTTGAGATTCAGCAGCCATGGCTGCTCGCTTTGCCGCTGCTGCTGAAGGAACTCAATCGCGCAGTCACTTGCCCAGGTCGTTTGATGCAGCTCCGTCGGAACACGATCGGGACTGTCACGAAGAGCGTTCAGGTCGCCTCCTCGGACGCGGACCCATTCGGCGTAGTCGTGCCCCTGGGGCCAGTCGTCGCGGGGAGCGTGACTGAATCGCCAGTAGGTGAAGCCATCGTCGAGACGCGGTTCCGTGCGATGTCCGGAACTCTGCAAATGAAACTTTCCAATCATCCCACAGGTGTAGCCGGACTCCGCGATCAGTTTGGTGATCAGTGGTGGGACCTGAGGGAAAGATTCGTTTCCGTTTCGCGTGTTATGCAGCCTCGACGGGTAGAGGCCTGTCATGAAGCTTGATCGGCTCGGCGTGCAAATCGGACTTTGGCAGTACGCGTGTGTGAATGCCGTCCCGGTTTCCACCAACTGGTCAATCGTCGGCGTCCGCACAGACGGGTTTCCCAACGCTCCGATGGTGTCAAACCGTTGCTGGTCGGTGCAATACCAGAGGATGTTGGGGCGGTCTAACACGAGTGAGGAAAATCCGAAACAAATATCAAATTCGAACGTCTAAAGCCCGGAGCGAATGGAGTGTCAACTCCCGCAATGGGTATAGATTCCTGTTTTGGGAACTCGAAGCTGTATTGAATATCGGGTGTCGACATTCCAAGTTCCCCACTATACATTGGCAGCGACTGGGGATTCGGCTCGCCTGAGTGGGGGGAGTTGTTCCTCCAAGACTCCATGAGCAGATCTCCAGAGAAGGATTCCTTCGACCATCATCCAGAGTTGTAGAAGCAGGATTGCGATTCCAAAGCCCGCGAGCATGTAGGCTTCGGTGTTGAGCCAGCCTCGGACCTGGATCATCAAGGCCCACGCGGGCATCAACAACATCATCAGCATTGGCAGCGCCGCGAAGAAGACCGGTTTGCTTCTTCGCCAGAGATAGAACACGGTGACCATGAATGCCAATCCGGCCAGAAGCTGATTGATGGCTCCGAACAAGGGCCAGAGAATGAGGCCGCCCGTGCCGGGACCTTTGGGGCCGGGGATCATCGCCGTCAGCAGGCCGAGACCGACGGCGAGGCCTGTGGCTCCGTATTTGTTTTGGAAGGGAGCAACACGGAACGTCCCGGCCAGTTCCTGGATGACGTACCGTTGCAATCGAGTCGCTGTGTCCAACGTGGTTGCGGCGAAACAGGCGACGAGTGTGGCGATGATCCCGATGCAGAATCGCAACGGAATTCCCAGAGACGACAAAAAGTTGGCGCCCCCTTCCACGAAGGCCCCGACTGTCGACGCCAAGCCGAAACTCTTCCAGTCCCCCTTCGCGCTATAGCGATTGTTCCACGCGGCGGCTCCGATCAACGGGGTCCCCGCCTCGTCCATCGCTTGCAGGAAGGTTCCGTCTTGTTGCTTGGCGAATTCTCCCATCCCCACGCCAGCGGTACACGCGAGGATCACAATCACGGCAAGCGCCCCTTCCAGGAGCATGGATCCGTATGCCACATACTGAGCATCATCTTCGTTGGCGACTTGCTTGCTGCTGGTCCCGCTACTGACGAGGCAATGGAAGCCGCTACACGCACCACAGGCAATGGTGATAAACAAAAACGGCAGTAGCGGCGGAGTGTTCGCCGGGAGTTGCGACTCGCTGACGACCGCCGGCGTGCTGGCCATGAGATCGGCTTTCCCGGTCAGTCCCGCGATCGCCAGCCCGGAGACAAGCAGAACCAGAGCAACTAGTAGCTGGTGGCTGTTGACATAATCGCGAGGCTGAAGCAACAGCCAGACAGGGAGGACCGATGCGAAGAAGCAGTAGACCATCAGGATGATTGTCCAGGCGATCGTCGGATTCACGAGGGGAAGTCCGTTCGCAATCGTCGTGGAACCGATGGCCACATCGACGGTGCTGGCTCCCTCCGCTTGTGTGAAGGCAATCGGCAAATACTCCACGCCGACATAGATCGCTCCGTATAGGATGGCGAGTGAGATCAGTGACGGAATTAACAGCTTGCCATTCTTCTTATACGCCCACCACCCGATGGCCATGGCCACCGGCATTGCGATCCAGACCGACAAGACCGACTCGGGGTAAATCTTGAAGATGGTGGCGATCACCAACCCGAACACGGCGAGGACGACCGTGAGTGCGAAGAACAGAATCAACAGAAACAGCACTCGGGCGCGGGGCGAGATCAGACGACCGGCGATTTCGCCAACCGTCTGACCGCGATTGCGCATCGAGATGACAAGTGCGCTGAGGTCATGCACCGCTCCAATAAAGATCGAGCCGAAGACCACCCAAAGGAGCGCTGGCAGCCAGCCCCAGAAGACGGCGATCGCGGGGCCGACGATTGGACCCGTTCCCGCAATGCTGGTGAAATGGTGTCCGAACAGCACCTGCCTGTTGGTCGGCACGAAGTCGAGATCATCCCGCAGCTCCCGACTGGGGACGAGCGCGTCATGGTCGACGTTGAAGATCTTTTTCGAGAGCCACCGTCCGTAGGTGTGATACGCAACGAGGAACCCAACGAAAGAACCGATGGCAACCAGCAGTGTGGACATGGGCGAGTAGGGGTCGGAACGCGGGGATTGGGGTTGAGGAATCGCAAGCCCGTTTAGCCGTGCCCCTCCGGGGCCG
>JAGQQQ010000322.1 GCA_020426125.1 Planctomycetaceae bacterium | reverse complement strand
CCCAGGCCAAACTCAGGCGCCATGTAGTTGGGTGTGCCCACCATTGCCTGGGTCGCAGTCAGCTGCAGGTCATGGGTCATCAGCTTGGCGATGCCAAAATCGGTCAGGATCGCCTGCCCCTGCTCGCCAAAAATGACGTTCGCCGGCTTGATATCCCGGTGAATGACCCCTCGCTGATGGGCGTACTCCAACCCGGTCGCCGCTTGGATGAGGACATCCACCACCGCGGAAACGGACATGGGCCCGTTCTTCTTGACGAGCGTATTCAAGTCCTGTCCATCAATGAACTCGGTGATCAGGCAGTAGATTCCGTCTTCCTCGCGAGCATCGAGAGCGGCGACAATATTGGGATGTGTGAGCTTTGCCGCGACCCGAACTTCCCGTTCAAATCTTTGAATGAGCTGAGGGTCTTTGGCGATTTCGGGTTGAATGACTTTGAGTGCGACAGTTCGATCCATTCGCACATGGACCGCTCGATAGACGGCTCCCATCCCCCCTTGTCCGATCTGATCGACAATCTCATAGTCGCCGATGGTTCGGGGAATGTCCTCGGTCGTTCGCGTCCGTTTTTGTGTGGACGAGGGCGTGGCCGCCGTGTCGCTGACGCTGTTGTCGCTCGACGCTCCCCCACAGATCTCGGCGATGCGCTCGCGGTCCACTCCCGGAAAGCGTTGGCAGTAGCCGTCGACGTCGATGGGAAGTTGGCTCCGTCTCCGCCACTCGACATCAATCGGTAACAACTCCAACAAGGCCGCGCCCCGATACTTTTCCGGCAACTCCTCCAATGCCGCTTTGAGATTCGGATCTTCCCCTGCTCGCCAAGCGGTTTCGAAGCGATTACAAACCCGATTGACCTCTAAAAGAATCTCTTCGGGAAACTCCGTGAAGCTGGAAGACATTACTCCGCTTCCTTTTCCCAGAGACGCTGAATCAACACGATCTTTCGCTCAACGGTCCTTCTCGTACAATCCAAATCCGCCGCGATTTCCGCAGTCGAATCACCCAACATCTTGCGGACGGCGATGACGCGCAAATCGGGATCATCCGCCTCATCCAATTTGAGCATCAAGCGTTCAAACAGTTCGGCGAACTCCGCGGCAAATTCGGGGGTCGGCTCAGCATGCAGGATTTGACTGATGGGTTCCGGCTCAACAAGTGGTCTGGGCTCGTCGGCATTTCCCGTCCCCCCCCGCTTTTGCCGATTCTCTCTGCGGATATGGTCTACCGACTTGTTCACGGTGATCGCCACCAACAGCGGCCAGAGGCTTTCGCGATCCATCAACTGAGGGAATTGCCCTTGCTGGGCCTTGAGGCAGAAACTCTTGAACGCACTCAGGGCGACATCTTCCTCGTCCGCGATTCCACGACGAGCCCCTTCCAACTTTTTCCGGGCGAGTGAGACCATCCGTTGGTAATACTGTTCCCACAAACGCTGCGCGGCGGCGTTGTCGCCTTCCCGAAGTTGATGGAGCCAAACGGTAATCGTCTGATCGGCGTCCACGAGAAAATGAACTCAAGAAGTGAAACGAACGGTTTCCAAAACCTCGGTACTCACCGAAGGAGACGCAAAACTATTCCGCATTTTAACGAAGTGGCACCAATCAAACGAGTTAAAACGGACGGGATTCTCCGACTTCCTCTTCTCCTGCTTCCTCTTCATTGTGCCGCCAACGAAAACACGCGAAGCCCAGGTGGAACTTCGCGTGCGTTGATCGAAACAGTTCAGACGTTTGGCTTGAGTTCGTCAGTCGCCAAACGCGGCGTCAAACTTGAGGTTGCTGGGCTGAAAGTCAATGTTGTGGACAAAGTCGGCCGCTTCGCGGGCTCCGTGTTCCCGGTCCATTCCGGAATCTTCCCATTCCACAGACAAGGGAGCATCGGCAGGGTACCCGATGGCATTCAAAGCCCGAATCACCTCTTCGAAACGTACGCCTCCGCGGCCCATGCTGCGGAAATCCCATCCGCGTCGGGGATCGCCAAACGACAAGTGGCTCGCCAGAATCCCGGTGCGCCCATTCAGGGTGGTCGAGGCGTCTTTCATGTGAACATGATAAATCCGGTCTGGAAACTCTCGGATAAATTCGACAGGGTCAATTCCCTGCCAAATCAGATGGCTCGGATCGAAGTTAAATCCAAACTCTTCCCGACGATCGATTGCCTCAAGGGCTCGGTGTGCGGTGTAGATGTCGAACGCGATCTCAGTCGGGTGGACTTCCAACGCAAATCGAAGGCCACATTCCTGAAACACGTCGAGGATCGGATTCCAGCGATCCGCAAATAGCTGAAAGCCATTGTCGATCATTTCCCGAGGGGTCGGAGGGAAGTCATAGAGCAAGTGCCAGATGCTGGAGCCGGTGAACCCGTTCACCACACTCACACCCAGTTTTTGAGCCGCCCGGGCGGTGTTCTTCATTTCTTCGGCGGCGCGTTCATTGACGCCAGCGGGGTCGCCGTCCTTCCACACATATTCCGGGAGAATCGCCTGATGCCGCTGGTCGATGATGTCACAAACGGCTTGCCCGACCAAGTGGTTTGATATGGAAAAGAGCTTGAGGTCGTGCCGCTCAAGGAGATCGCGTTTTTTGGCGCAGTAAGTGTCATCCGATAACGCTTTGTCAACCTCAAAGTGGTCGCCCCAACACGCGAGTTCGAGACCGTCGTAGCCGAAGCTCTTGGCCTTCTTGCAAAGTTCTTCCAACGGCAGATCGGCCCACTGGCCGGTGAACAAGGTGACGGGACGTCCCATCGTCAGGCTCCTCGCTGAGGGTGAAAATCAATGGTTGCGGATGTGACAGGAAAGACGCAACGTATCGGAGCGACACGCGGAATTCAAACGCAGCCTGGAAAGGTCGAGCTGTCGTTTGACGCCGATCAGACCGCGCTTCCGCGACAACGGTTCGACGACTCTGCACCCCCTCAATCTGAGAAACCAGAACCAGAACTCCTCGAGCAACTGGGGGGAGACGGGAGTTTGATCGGGAAAGGTGTTGATCAGGGATTCGTGACAAGGTGGCCGCCTTGGATCGACGCACACATCACACTCGCATGACGGGCCAACCACGCAGGGCAATCCCACGTCAGGAAGGTGGGCGAATCTGAGAATGCGACAAGGATTTCTTTGTGACTCCCAAGTCAGATGCCAAACAGGTCTTTTATGAGGTCGCGCGCCTTCCTGTCGCACATGAGGCGTTCGTTGATGATTCCCACTTTGGTGGTGGATTCGTTTTTTCGCAGGCGGAATGCCGTCCTTCGGAACGGGACAAATAACAACTTCGCGGCCTTGACTCGTCTCGTGTTCCAAGTGGCGGCGGACTTTGCCCCCGACGAAATCATTCGTCAATACTCTCGAAACAAGCTCTTCAATGCCGTCATCACGTAGGATGGTTTCTCCCCAAGAACGAACCGCAAGAAGATCGGAGTTTTCCAACGACGCAGGCATCCTCCCGGCTGATGGGCCATTTTTTCCATGCGACACGGCGTTTCCGATGGATAGGTTTCCAGAAAGCCCGTTGGCCCCTCGCCTGAGTTGGCGTATGATCGACGTCCGACGACGAAGTTCCTGTCCCTTGTCTTGACTCTCAGAGACCTTTGATGGCAAACCGTTTCCGGACTTTGTTTGGACTTCTTTCAAAAAAACGAATGCAAAGAAGACGCCAATGGAAATGCCCCCTGGTTGAGATCATTGAAGACCGTGTTCTGCTGACCGCGTTTCTGGTTGATACGCTCGTTGACGAAAGCGACGGCAACTTCGAACCGGGCGATCTATCGCTCCGCGAAGCGATCGAGCAGGCCAATGCGAATCCCGGCGCGGACATGATCGAATTTTCCCCGCTGCTGTCCGATCGGACGATCGTCCTCGGTGGATCAGAATTGGTGATCTCAGACGCGCTGACGATTACGGGTCTGGGAGCCGATCGGCTCACGATTGATGGCAACAACAAGTCTCGCATTTTCTCGATTGGAAATGGGGTCACCACCGAACTCTCTGACCTTTCGCTGACGGGGGGGAATGGCCGCGGAGCCACTTCCAATGGCTGGGGCGGAGCCATCTTGAGCGAAGGAGACTTGACGATCGACGGCGTTCGGATCCATCACAACACCGTGAGTGATGGGATCCCAACGGGTGCGGGAATTCGACAGTCATTTGGGGCGCTTGTGGTGACAAACTCCACGATCGATCACAACGAAATTACGACGGGCACCGGCCGGGGGGGCGGCATTGACTTCGGGGGGACGACGTTCCATCTCGTGAATAGCACCATCGCCAACAACGCCGCTGGGACGGGGGGAGGCGTTTATGTGGTCAATACGAGTGACACCGTGATTCGGAATGCGACGATCGCATTCAATTCGTCACCGAGTTACGGAGGTGGTCTCGCTTCCCTTCAGGGAGTCGGCGGTCAAATCACGCTTCACAATTCTCTAGTGATTGGCAATGACGGCAAAGACCACTACGACAATTTTTATGGCTCATTTCTCAATGCGGCTTCAAGCTTCAACTTGGTGGGGACAGGCATTACCGGCGGTCTGCAAAACGGCGTCAACGGCAACCAGACCGGCCTCACTGCTGCAGCGGTCCTCGAAAGCACACTCACCAACAACGGCGGTCCCACACCGACCCTCGCCCTCCTCCCCGGCAGCCCGGCCATCGACGCCGGCGACAATGCCGCCTGCCCGGCGGTTGACC
>JAGQQQ010000321.1 GCA_020426125.1 Planctomycetaceae bacterium | reverse complement strand
GCTGTGGGCGTCCCATTCGCCGTCGCTGTAAACCTGTACGAACCTGACGCCCCGTTCGATTAAGCGGCGGGCCATCAGGCACTTCGACCCAAACGACCGGGTTTCTTTCTCATCGATGCCGTACATCTTCCGAGTTTCCGCCGTCTCGGTGCTGAAGTCCACCAAATCGGTCGCCTCCATTTGCATGCGATAGGCCAGTTCGAAACTCTGAATGCGGCCGAGAAGTTCCTCTTCGCCCGGCCGTTGATCGAAGTGACGCTGATTGAGTTGAGCCATGAGGTCGAGTTGTGCCCGCTGGTCGGCCTGTGTGACTCCGGCAGGTCGGGTGAGATTGATGACCGGGTTTCCTTCCGGCCGGAACAGCGTCCCCTGAAACGTTGTTGGGAGAAAGCCGGAACTCCAGTTCAGGTTTCCCCCCTTGACCCCCTGACTATTCCCCAGCACCACAAAACCCGGCAGGTTTTCGTTTTCCGAGCCGAGTCCATAAGTCACCCACGCTCCCGCGCTCGGAAAACCAGGACGGGGGATCCCGGAATTCATCTGATACAGAGCGGGGACATGGTCGTTCGATTCGCTGTAACAAGAACGGATGAACGCGAAGTCGTCGACGTGTTTCGCGACATGAGTGTAGTGCTCGCAGACCCACGCACCCGACTCGCCATACTGTTTGAATTGGAACGGGGACTTCATCAATGGTCCGGGATTGCCGTTAAAAACGTCGATGTCGATCTTCTGACCGTCACGACGAGTTAATTCCGGCTTCGGATCGAACATGTCGACAGCGCTGGGTGCCCCCTCCATGAACAACCAGATGACCGACTTCGCTTTGGCAGGGAAGTGCCCCGGTTTGGGAGCAAGCGGATTCAACGAACCCTCGACGGCCTCCCCCGCAGCGTGTGCCTCATCGCGACCACCGAGTACCGACAGAGCGAGCATCCCCATACCGGCACCGGATCGGGCGAGTAGATCGCGGCGAGAAAAAACCGGCTGATATCGTCCACAGTGTTGGTTCAATGTTTTCATGCTCATTCTCAATCGACGTAAATAAACTCGTTGAGTCCAAACAGGGACTGGCACAAATCGGTCAGGGCGGCGCGACTCAGGGTATCGTCGTCGATGTTCTTCTCGCGTTGCCGACGGGATCTCATCTGATTTCTGACAAATTCCTGGAGCGACGTCAGCTCGTCAGCCTCTGGTTCCCGAGACACCGTGAGGAGAAACGCGCGGCGCAGGCGAGCATCCAGATTGTCCCCCGACTCACTTGCGACCCGCCGCGCCAGTTCTTCAGCTCGCAGTCGGACGAACGGGTCATTGAGCAGCGCCAGCGCCTGTGGGGCGACAGTTGTATTCATGCGACGGCCGCAGCTGACTTGCGCATCCGGCGCGTCGAAAGCCTGCATCAGCGGATACTGGATCACACGTTTGTGAAACAGATAGACCGAGCGCCGACGATTCTCCGGACCGTCTTTGACGTCACGGGGGTACGGGCTTTTGACGTTTCGGGCCTGCATCGCTTCTGGGGCGATGGGGGGCTTGAAGCTCGGGCCATACATCTGGTGATTAAGCGTTCCTGCCGCAGCCAACATGGTATCACGCAGCGCCTCAGCCTCCAGGCGACGCGGTCGAAATCGCCACAGCAGATGGTTATCGGGATCCATCGCGGCTTTCGACTCGTCGTGTGACGATGCCTGTTGGTACGTCGCACTGTTGACAATCAGCTGATGAAGATGCTTGATGCTCCAGCCATTGTTGACGAACTCACCCGCCAACCATTCCAGCAATTCCGGATGAGTCGGCCGCTCACCGCGAGTGCCGAAGTCGTTTGGCGTGCGAACGAGCCCCTGCCCAAAGTGCTGCTGCCAAATGCGGTTGACCATCACTCGGGCCAGCAATGCTCCGGCCCCGTGTTCGATATCGGTCATCCATTCCGCCAAAGCTCGCCGTTGTTGAGTGCTGTCGTCCCGGAGTTTGTTCTCCCTGGCGGCCTGCCAGTACGCATCGGCCGACTTCTCACGAACAAGCACGGTCAGGAATCCGAATTCCATCTTCTCCCTGCGTGCGAGAAAATCTCCCCGCTCGAAGAACCAGGAATCAGGTGGCTCCGCCGCGAAGTCGGCAAAGGCGAATGCCATGGGCAGATCCGTCGGCTTGCGTTTCGCAGCCGCCCGCACCGCAGCATCGAGTTCGCCCCACGTCTTCTGCTTCGTTTCCGGCAACATGGCAACGTAGTCCGCATCGGAGATGGCCAGTTCCTTTCGGAACTTTCCGGCCAGTTTTTTCGCGTCAGCGTCGTCGGGACTCTCGATGAGCCGTTTCTTCTGCGCGTCATCGAGAGGCAACCTGCCGATCTTCTCCACTCTCATCTCTTCCGCAAATGGTCGGCGAGCGGTCTTCAACCATTCATCGCGTGTCTTGACGGCGGAGTCATACTCAGCCTGCCAGACAGACAATTTCTTCTGATGTTCACGCACCTGAGTCGGCGAGGCCAGCGGCACATCACGCCGGTCACCGCTGTGAAAAATCCGTGTCAACCGGTAATAGTCGCGAGAAGTGATGGGGTCGTATTTGTGGTCATGGCAGCGGCAACAGCCGAGCGTGAGCCCCAACAGAGCCTGTCCGGTTGTTGAGACCATATCATCCAGCTCGTTGGCTCGCAGTCGGAGTTTCTCTTCCTCCATGGGGACGTTCAGCAACTGACTGAAACCTGCCACGATGAATCCCGTCGCGGCGATGGCGTCAGGGTTGTCCGGCGCAAGTTCATCGCCAGCCAGTTGCCACTGGACGAATTGATTGAAGGGCATGTCGCCATTGAGTGCCCGGATCACGAAATCGCGAAAATGGTAGGCATTGGGGCGATCATGATCCGACTCCATCCCACTGCTATCGGCGTACCTTGCGACATCGAGCCAATGGCGAGCCCAGCGTTCGCCGTAATGATCGGATGCCAAGAGTTTCGAGACGACGACCGGCGGAAGTCCCACCCCGGGATCGGCGAGTTCGACTCCGAGTCGTTCCTCCTTCTGTTTGTTCCCTGGCCCATTCCACTGCGGCGGAAGACCGATCAGATCGAAGTAGGCACGACGCATGAGCGTGCGTGTTTCAGCAGGGGGATTCGGCACCAGCCTCGACTCTTCCAGCCGCTGTAGGATAAATTGATCGACTGGAGTCTGAACCCACTTCTCATCCTGAACCTGGGGTGGCGTCACGTCCTGAAGCGGGAGAAACGACCAGTGTTGTCGATCTTCTTCTGTGATGACCAGTTCGGAAGAAGCCGCTGCCACGGGGCCATTCGACTGAGGCCAAACCGCGCCCCCGTCGATCCATCGCCGCAGCTTCTCAATCTGATCCGCCGAAAGGGGATCCCCTTCCGGCGGCATTCGCTCGTTCTCGTCTTTCGAAGCGACCAGATGCATCAACCGGCTCCCGGCGGCATTCAGCGGGACCATTGCCGGCTCACCGGAATCTCCCCCTTGGAAAGCCGACTCGCGGACATCAAGCCGTAACCCACCCTGCTGCTTTTGTGGCCCGTGACATTTCAGACAGTGACGCTTCAGAAGGGGCTCGATGTCACGCTGATATTCGACCGGTGCGGCATCAACCGAACGTGACAGAAATGCGATCGCCGAAACGGCAATCAGGATCATGCCCAATTGACTGACGCGCCGCGGATTCGCGATCGGCGTCCATGAGAATCGGGACGTTCGACTCTCAAAGGAATGCCAAGGGTCCAGAGCAAACGGATTGAGGGCTCGAACGGCTGTCATGATTCCCACTCGTCTTTCACAATTCCCGGCACAAGTGTTTTCAACCCGCGACGCAGATGCTCGGCCATCTCCAGGGCAACATGCTCGCCTTCTCCCTGCTCCAGCAGGTCGACAATGTGCCGATGCTCATCGACGCTGGCCTGCATCCGTTGTGGAACCCGTTCGATGACCCGAAGCACAATCCGAAAGATGCGGTCGCGGAGTTGACGGAGAACCCGTTCGATGTCGGCGTTCCCTGCGAATTCGGCCAGCAGCAGATGAAACTCGCTGTCGCAGGTGATGAAGGCTTCGATTTGGTGTTTCCTTAAGTGCTTTTCATAGGCGGCGACGTTCGAACGTAACTGCTCAACCTCCCCTGGTGAGATCTTCCGCGCCAACTTGCCCACGACCAATGTTTCTAAAGCCTGGCGGACCTCGAAATGATCCATGATCTCGCTGGTTGTCAGATTCGTGACAACGATTCCTCGTTGCGGTCCGATCGACAGCAGGCCTTCATTCTCGAGTCGCTCAACCGCTGATCGGACGGGAGACAGGCTCATCCCGAGTTCCGTCGCGAGGCCACGTGTGGAAAGGAACGGGGTCCGTTCAAATTGGCCACCCAGAATTCGCGACTTGAGTTCCCTGTAGGCGCGTTCGCGAAGCAAGCTGCGATCGGCCCCTTCTCCACTTTGTCGTGACTTGAAAGATTTCATGACTGGGACTCTGACAATTTCGCCCCCACTGATATATCAGTTCGTATGGTAATCTCACTTCTCGGAGAGTCAATCGTACCACTGCCATTGACGGAACCCCTCAGAAGTCGTTCAATCGTAGGACGTCGTCAGACGACCGAGCCTGTGCAGCAGGCATGAAACTTTGCCGACAAAACTTACGGCACGAGTCACTGTTCCCTGCTGCTTGGAGTTGATCGCTCCGACAGACAAATCTCGATCATGAATGCCCGGGCGATCGAATGGATTCCTCACAACCCAACACCGGGGGAGCTTGCTGGCGAAAACCGGCTTCTGGACCTGAATCGACTAGGGAAAATCTCCCTCCCGGTCAAAGGTTGTGCTTGGACACCGCAATCATTGAAATCACGGTCGAACCGCACGACGGTTGTCGCAGATTGGGAGATCGTGGTAGGGTCGACGCGCTTCGATTTGTTGATTCGGAAATCGGGATGGAGTTTCACCTCAGGGGCATTCAGGCCCAAGTCCTTGCGAACGGCGTGATTCCAGTCGGGGATCTCGTCAGCTAGACCGAGACGCAGGAAGGAGCGGAATTATGAAACATTGGTCCCTGGTGGTGTTCACCATCTTCCTGATTGGCCGACACGCACTGGGAGGCGATGTGCTGCACGGATTCGACAATTACGTGCGCGAGGCGATGCGAGAACGTGGAGTTCCCGGCGCAAGCATTGCCATCGTCCGCGGTGGCGAAGTCTGCCTGTCCAGAGGTTACGGAGTCACACGGTTGGGCGGCGGCGACGAAGTGACTGAGGAGACACCGTTTCCTCTCGCATCCATCACCAAGAATTTCGTCGCGACCGCACTCGCCGTCCTGGTGGAAGAAGGGAGCATCGGCTGGGACGATCCGGTCATTCGACATCTTCCCGAACTTCGATTCTGCGAGGATTATCGCACGCAACACACAACAATTCGCGATCTGGTTTGTCACCGCACCGGACTCGAACGTGGTGACCTGTTGCCGTCTCGCAATGATGTCGGCAGCAATGAGATCATCGATCGCGTCCGCTACTTGCAGCCCGTGGCCGGCTTTCGTGAAAAATTCACCTATAACAACCTGATGTTCTATGTCTTGGGGGAAGTCGTTGCCCGAACGAGCGGAACTTCATGGGAGGAGTTTGTTCAGAATCGACTTCTTGCACCGCTGGAGATGCGGTCGACGTCGACAACTCGACGTGCCGGGCCAGGACAACCTCGAACAACCATTCATCAGTGGATCGATGGCAAGTTGCATCCCGTGGAACTCCCCGATGCCAGCCTGAGGTACTCGTCACCCGCCGGTTCCATTCGCTCGACGTCGGACGATATGGCGAGGTGGATGTTGGCCGCCTTGGCGCCGGACGAAGCGGAACGCCATCTCCTCAAGTTTGAGACCCGACGATTGATGCAGACGATCCACATGTCGATCCCGGTGACTTGGAATCAGGAGGGCAATCCGTATGCGGCGAGGTTCTACGGGACGGGTCTCGGATGGGAAGTCATGGATTATCGCGGAAAGAAGCTCTGCTTTCATGGCGGTTCGACCGGGACCGTTTGTGCGATCATGCCGCAGGAGAACATCGGAGTGACTATCTTGACAACTCGCGAATGGTCGCAGTTTCCCGGAA
>JAGQQQ010000320.1 GCA_020426125.1 Planctomycetaceae bacterium | reverse complement strand
ATCGAGCGATTCCTGTCGCAGCCGTTCTACGTGGCTCAGGTGTTCACCGGGAAAGAAGGAAAATTCACCACTTTGGAGGACACCATCACCTCCTTCGAAGAGATCTGCGACGGCAAATGGGACCACCTCCCGGAAAATGCATTCATGTACGTCGGTGGCGTACAGGAAGCTGCTGAGCAAGCAAAGCGAATGGCCGAGAAGGGATAACAACGCAGGAGTTTGAGGAACGGCGGCGAGAATTGGTCGCCGTCAGAAGACCGACCCGTTTGGATTGATTGACGTACCATGATTGCCGCCACGGAACTTCGACTTGTCCTTGTGACGCCCGAGAAGACTTTGCTTGACCAGAGCGTCAAGGGACTTCGCTTTCCGTTGTTCGATGGACAGATCGGAGTCCTGCCTGGTCGCGCTCCGTTGGTGGGGCGTCTAGGGACCGGTGAACTCAAAATCGATCTCCCGTCGGGGAGCGAGCGGTATTTCATCGAGGGCGGATTCGCACAGATCAAGGGCTCGATTGTCACACTTCTCACGAACCGGGCTGTCACGGTTTCTTCCATCGATGCATCCGCCGCGGAGAAAGATCTCTAGTCTGCCATGGCTCTCAAACCGGCGGATGATGCCGGATTTGCGGACAAACAGCACGCGATTGACCGTGCTCGCAAAATGATCAGCCTGCGCCGCGGGATGTAGATCTTCTGGGCAAGTCCCAGGGGTTCGTTGTCGGTGATGACGCTGGAGGAATTGCACGATTCCTTTGAATCGTGCATTCAAAAAACGAACCTGCTCCTGAGATACTCGGTTGAGCGAGATGCCGAACTCAGCTCTGGCAGTTTTCTTGCCATGTCTGGCATCGAAGTTGCTTCACACATCTGTTGATCGAAAGCGCTCCTTCCTTTCGTGGGCCAAGATGACGACAAATGATTGACACATCCAAAACAAATGTCGTGACACCCGGACAGGGCGAATTGGCGAAACGGGTGGAACGGACGTTGGGCGAGACACACTATCCAAGCCTTTCCCGGCTGCATGTCACCGAACAGGAGGGCACGATTGTGCTCGCCGGCCACCTGAGGTCATTCTACTTGAAGCAGGTCGCCCAGACGCTAGTGGCATCGGTTGATGGTGTTCGTCGTGTCGTCAACGAAGTTGTTGTTGATCGTCCAAATGCAGCAGCTTCGTGAGCGAATCGCCTTTCTAAGGTGGATCATATCCGCCCGGGTAGAACGGATGGCACCGGCAAATTCGGCAGATCCCCTTCCAGGCTCCGCGAATTGGGCCGTACTTCTCAACCGCCCCAATAAAGTAGTAGCTGCACGACGGCTCATATCGGCACCGCCCTCCCAGCACCCAGCCCAGGGTGTACTGATACACCTTGACCCCGCCGATTAGAAACGCGGACAAGGCTCGAGCAAAACGGGATGAGCGACGGGCGAACCTCGTGGCGTGGGCTTGTTCTTCCGGTGCCAAATTGTCGTTGTCCGATGAACACATGGCGAGCTGGGATGGGCAGTTTGAGAAAGAGATAATTGATATGACGAGCCTGATACTCTTCGCAGGACTTCCGTATCGCAAGCCCCCTTTTTGGACGTTCTAGTATCGTGCTTGTTTCGGATTTGCTCCTTCATATTTGTTATTTCGAATCGATCGCATCATTTTTCGGCGTTCAGATGCTCACTCCTCGTGGCATCCGCAAGACCCACAGCCGCCACTGGTCGGCATGGTCACAGGGCCTTCCAGGGAAACTGGTTGGACCTCAACCGCGCCGAGGCCAGCGGCGGCGATTTGGAGTGCCAGTTTCGTACATTCTGGACCACGCTCGTTGAGCACGTAGAGAATCAGCTTCGATTCGTCGAGCGTCCATTCCAATTCAATCAGTTGGAGGTCCAGATCCCATTCGGCAATCCGCTGTTGCCAGATAGAGAACTCCTGTGCGGCTCGCCGTTTGGATTCGGAATGCTTAGCGAGGTCATCGTCCGTGGCCACTCGAATAATTTCGAAGCGAGCCCCCTCAGACGGATCGGCTCCAATCGCTCCCCGAGGGCGGGCCGCTTCGAGCACATTTCCCAACTCCAACCCACGATGTGTCTGGAGGACGACGCTCGCGCGGCGCACGAGCGGTTCGACCGCTTCGCAGCGAGCGACCTCCGCGACGGCCCCGTACCTGACCAAAACAGCGTGCATTGGACATTCTCTTGGATTTGACGAACAATGAACTTTCGTGACTCGATCACACTCGCTCGGTCACGAAGGAATGGAAACCGAATCCAACTCGGCGAAGCCGCTCGCCATTCTCCGGGAATCGTCATGAATCATCAATCCGCTGGCCCGCTGGCTTTTCTGAACGGAGAACTTCTTCCTTTTGAAGAAGTGCGGCTCCCGGTCTATGACCTTGCGATTGTCCAGGGGGCAACGGTGACGGAACGGCTGCGAACGGTACGACACCAGCCCTATCTGGTTCAGGAGCATTTGGACCGTCTCGATCAGTCGTTAGCGATGGTCGGCTGGCGGATCCCGGGCGATGTTGGGCCGATCGATCAAGTCGTCCAGGATTTGGCGCGTCATAATACCAAGCGACTCCCGGATTCGGAGGATATGTCGATCGTCATTTTCGTGACTGCTGGCCAGGCGGTCGGAGACGCAAACGGGTTGATAGAACGCAGTGAGCCGACGGTTTGCGTGTATTCGGCGCCATTGCCATTGGCTCGTTGGGGAAAGGCGTACACGGACGGCGTCAAGCTGATTGTCCCTGAAGTCCGCCAAGTTCCCTCGACCTCCATCAGCCCGCGAATCAAGATGCGGAGCCGATTGCACTGGCATCTGGCTGACCGCCAAGCTCGTGCCGTGGAAGCGGAGGCCATGGCGCTGTTGCTGGATGATTCTGGACATGTGACAGAAACCAGTTCCGGCAATCTGTTTATTGTGAACGGCGGCCAATTGTGCACGCCTCCAGATGATGCAGTGCTCCCAGGGATTGCCAGGAGCCACATCATACGTCTCGCGGAACAACGGGGATGGCGGGTCCGTGCTCAACCGCTCTCCCCGGACGATGTCCTGGACGCGGAGGAGGCCTTTCTCACTTCGTCAACCTATTGCATTCTTCCCGTTTCGTCTCTGAACGGTTCCCGCATTGGCACCTCGATTCCCGGCCGAGTCACCAAGATGTTCATGGACGCTTGGGGAGAGGAAATCGGACTCGACTTCGCCGGACAGGCATTGTCCGCATTGACTCCGGCCGGGATGACCAGTTGATCAATTCCCGGCCAATCGATCCTCAAGACGTTGGCTTTCCACGAGCAGTTCGGGGGACCCCATTTGTGGATAAAGAGCCTTCGTGACTCCCAAGAGCTTGCGGGCCTCGTTTTTCTCTCCCAACATTTCCAGAAGCGTGGCCACATGCAACCGGGCTTCGATCCATTTTTCCGTTCCAGGACGTTCCAGCTTCTCGATTCGAATCCACCAGTCTTTCGCCTTTTCAAAGTCGGCAGGTTCGCCGTGGTCAAGATAGACGTCAATGACACGGTGAATCAGCGATCGGTCTTTGGGAGACTTTCGGATCAAGGCTTCATAAATAGCCGCCGCTTGAAGCAGGTCGCCCATTGCGATGTAAGCTTGTGCGGAAGATTCATCGAGCAACTGCTGTTGCCTCGGCGTCAGTTGGTCTCGCTGCTGCTCGATCTCACGCACGGCCATTTGTTGAATGCGTCCCAATTCGAATCTCCGGTCGGCGGCAACAAGATCCGAAAGTTCTGTCAGCCCTGAGAGGATCTCCAGAAGTGTCGTTGCATCAGTCTGCTGAAGTCCCGACATCAGTGCTCTCGCTTCGGCGAGCCGTTCCTGTCCTGCCAGGGAGACAATTCGCAGCTGATTCAGACGTGTGCGGAGTCCCAACCAGACGGGATTCACCGACGTCTGCGATCGTTCGGCCGCCAACCGCCTGCGATCGATTTCGTCGTTGAGGGTGGCCAATAATCGGTCGGCCTGTTCGTAATTTGGATCTGCTGTTCGAAGGATCAACTGAGCGGCGTGGAGCAACGTCTGCCCAATCACTGGAGTCAACTCGGGAAGTCGTCCTAATTCAGCGATGATCCGGTCGATCTCAGCCTGGGCATGTTCTTCCCACTCGCCGACCGGCCCTTCAATTTCCTTCAATCGATTCAGAATCTTCTCGTAGATCACCACGATTCTCAGTGACGCATCTGGAAACCGCGAATGCTCGACCGGGATCGCCCGATACAGTGGCAAGGCATTCGTCCACTGGAGGCGTTGTTCTTCATGTGCGGCCAGCATCCAGGAAGCATCAGGAATGGTTGGCTGACCCGGGTGGTTCGCGAGGTGATTCCGAAGGGACTGTTCGAATCGTTCCCGATGAGATTGCGTCGCGTTTGCGGAATAGAGCCGACCCCAGGAATAGCATTTCAACAGGTCCGCTTCGGCCGCCCGGGCATGGTTCCCGAAATGCTCGACCAGTTCAGAAAGTGTCTCCGCCGCGTCGCTCCATTGCTGCTGTTGCATCAGGATCGAGGCCCGAAGCATTCCTAGTTCCATCGCCTGATCCGGCTGTCCCAACCGTTTGGCCTGGGCCGAGGCCTCGCCATATCGGGTCGCCGCCAGCGTGGCGTCTCCCGCGTTCCAGGCCGATTGAGCGTCCCGAACCACAGCCGCCAATTTGGGACCGTACGCTTGATTCTCCTGATGACGGGCCAGCAGCGACCCTGACCACTGTGCCCATCGCCCTTGAATCAATTGCTGTTGACGCTGAGCTTCTTCCATCAGTTGAGTTTGGAGCGCCTGGTCTTCATTCATCCTTGCCACTGTCCAAGATGCCAGGAGAACCTCAATGGCAACTGCTCGCAACTCATCATGGGGTGGCCGCCCCGTCCGCAGTCGATCGGCCACAAGTTGAAAGGCAGCGTCCGTTTCTCCCAAGGACAACTGGATTCGAAGCTTCTCCGCCAAAGCTCTGTCTCTCAGTGTCGGATCCTGTTCGTCCAGCAAACTTCCGACCAGCCCCAAAGCTTTGCGATCTTCTCCTTGCAGTCGAGCAACTTCCGCGCGCAGGAATTGGATCTCAGGCACAAGCGAGGCGACGGGCTTCGAACGAGCGAGTTGTGCAAAGTCTCGCTCCGCGGTCACCAGGGCCGCCGTTCGTTCCACGCCCGGTTCCAGCAGCCTTGCAATTGCGAGGGAAGCCTGGCCCTGAAGCGTTTCGAATTCATCTGCCAAGGCAGCCAATTCTTCGTGCGAACTGGCCCCGTCGGCAAGTTCCTGATCCGTCGGGTCAGGGGCCGATCGCAACTGACTGACTTGCTCGGGAAGTTTGGGGAGAGCGGACTCGAGGAGTTCCTGAGCCCGCTGGCGAACCTGTTTCGCTTCTGGAGTGACGTCCACCTGCCAAGCCAGTTCGAGTCCCATCCGAACGGGCAACGCCGCGAGCGCCGCTTCCACTTCTCGTCGACGGGGGCTTTGATCGGAATGGGTCAAAAACTCCTGTAGTGACTCGGCCGCCTGCTTCCACATCTCCTCTTGAGCGGAGCCCCGCAGAACAGCCCCATGGGCCACGAGCGTCTTCGCAAGTTCGATCGTCAGCTCAGCCCGTTGATCCGGGGGTAGGGTCTCCTCCGCCAACCGAGCCATGGCATAGTCTTCCGCCACCGCATACAGACCTCGCTGATTAAGGGCTTCGAAATACTGGCCGTGCAGATCCTGAGCATTCATGGGAACGGGCTTTACCAGCCCTCCCAACAGGCAAGCCAACAGCAGGAATCGCCTTAGCATGGAAACGGGAGTCGTGGTCGGGGGTCAGAGATGAGGGGGGAGAATCCTCACTTTATCGCCGACGATGCATTGTTCGACGAATTGTTGCGATTGTCCATTCAACTCTCCGCGCGCAAGAGTTGCCCGCCCGCTGAGCCATGACCGTGCTGAGTTCTCGCCCCCCATGCCCATTGTCTTCAAATCCACGAAGTTCTTATCAAATCTGAGCCGACGGCTGAACAGTCCTCGACTCTGTCAGGCGGCGCGGGATGCGGATGTCGCAGATTCGGCTCCATAGATCCGGTCTAACATTTCGCGGGCGTTGAGTGTGGAATCGACCGCCGCTTGTTCCTTCCACGTACGCGACAGGTTGGAAAGCGCCCGTTTGAGTGGCATCAACGAGAGGTAGTGATCGGAGTTGGAGTAAGCGGACAGACTGGATCGCACGCGATCCGCATTCGACGAGCAATACTGCGGACGGGGAGCATCAGCCACCTTCTGGAACACCACATTCACATGCTGTGTGCCCGGTTGCAAGATGGTCTCAACCACCCGAAAACCGGTTTTTCGTCCCAGATTTTCCATCGCAATGGGATTGAAATTGAAGATGTGAGCGAAGTGCCACTTGTGATGGGGAGCGTGGTAAGTGCTCTCCACATTCGGGACTTCGACAATGAAGTGGCCGTCCATCTTCAGCGCTTGCCAGATTCCACGAAACACGGAAACGGGATCACACAAGTGTTCCACCACGTGATTGGCCGTCGCGAGATCGAATGTTTCCTGAGGGAGTTCGCAGCGATCAAATGGGCCGATCTGGACGTCGATCCCGTATTCCCGAATGGAAAAGCCTCCGTATCCTTCATCCGGTTCGACGCCGGATGCGTCGTAGCCACGGGATTTCAGAAGGTACAGAAACTCGCCCCCGCCCGAGCCGATGTCGACGACGCAACCACCTGCGGGGCAGAATTTCTGGACTTGGGGAAGTCGGTCGAGTGCTCGCATTCCCGCACGATACACATGCTTCAATTTGGGACTGGCGACCCCTTTGTAGGAGCGACGGTACTCCTTCGCGTAGAATTGGGCGACTTCGTCTGGGGTGGGAATGGGGGAGGAGAAAACGAGACCACAACTGGTGCAGAGAACCGTTTGCAAATCTTCACCGGCTCGACCTTTGCGAGCGAGGGTCTCACTTTGGGAAGACGAACAAAGCGGACAGCAGGTCCGGTCCGCGAAGGTGTTTTCGTTGGATTTCATGAGGGCTTCCTGCCAGTCGTCA
>JAGQQQ010000319.1 GCA_020426125.1 Planctomycetaceae bacterium | reverse complement strand
CTGGGAAGCCCACGAAGCCTGGGAACACGTCTGGATTGCACTCGGCCGTTTTGGAGACGCTGCCGATCACATTAAAGGCCTGATTAAGCTCGCCGCGGCCGGAGTGAAGTGCCTCGAAGGAAACACACGCGGTGCCACTCGACATGCGAATCGAGCCCTGGAACTCCTCTCCGGCCCACTTCGCCTGACCTTCGAGCCAAGACTCGATTGGAACCAACTGCAGGAATGGGCGAGATCAATCGCCGCAGTTCCCCCAGTCCTCGCGGAGGAGGAACTCGAAGCCTGCCGGTCAGGTGGCGTTCCCGTGTTAGGGCAACTGACCATCACAGATTGAAATCGGGAGACCCGACAACTGTTTTCCATGCGAACGCCCGTTTTGGAGTGCTCCGACATGTCGGAGCTTTCTTTCGAGCGAAGCGTTCGTGTTATCAAACCGATATCCGAGTGAATTCAAGCCGCTTGAAAAAAGAAAGCGGTGACAAGTCACCGCATTCCAAGGAGTCCGCGATTTGTCCGTTGCGGTGATACCGCCGGAGGAGCGCCCTTTAATTGCCAGAAAGATGGGCAATAATCTGCTCGCGGACCTGTTTGGGGTCGGCTCCCCTCACCTGTTTCATGACCTTTCCGATGATGGCGCCCACCGCCTGCTGCTTGCCGGCATTAAAGTCTTCCACCGCCTTGGGACTTTCCGCGACTGCCGCTGCGATCGCCGCGTCGAGCGCTCCGGTATCGGAGACCACTTTCAGTCCCCGGTCATCAATCAGATGGTCCACTCGGCTCACGGTGACCTCCCGGTCCTCGTCGGCATCTTCGAGAAGCGCCACGAACACTTCACGGGCCGACTTGATGGTGATGGTCTTCTCGGACACCCGTTTTAAGACCGTTCCCAAAACCTCCGCGCCAATCGGAAACTCTTCCACATTCAGCCGACGGTCGTTCATCTCGCGAAGGACATCCTGTGTGACCCAGTTGGCTGCTTGCTTCGCGTCATCGCAGGTGGACGCGACCAATTCAAAGTAGTCCGCAAACTCGCGTCCGCGATTGACGATCACGTCCGCATCATACTCGGAGAGGGCCATCTCTTTCTGAAAGCGCCTTTTCCGTTGCGACGGTGGCTCGCAGAGGTGGGATTTGATCTCCGCGACGACGTGGGCGCTCACCGTCACCGGGAGCAGATCGGGATCGGGGAAATAGCGATAGTCGGCGGCCTCTTCCTTCCCTCGCTGCGCCAGCGTGATATTCCGTTGAGCGTCCCAACCGCGGGTTTCCTTCTCGACCCCAGGATCGCCAAGTTTGCGGCCCGTCTTCTGGAACTCATCCAATTGCCGCTGAATCTCGAAGTCGACCGCCGCTTCCACCCCACGAAACGTATTCAGGTTCTTCACTTCGACAATGGGGGTGGCGATTCCATCGTCAAACTTGAGATTCACGTTGGCATCACAGCGAAGGCTCCCTTCCTGCATGTTGCAGTCGGAGACTCCAATAAACGTGAGCAGCAGATACAACTCTTCCAGAAAGGACTTTGACTCGACGGCCGAACGAATGTCCGGTTCCGTGACAATCTCCAACAAGGGAGTTCCCGCCCGATTCAAGTCGACCTGACTGTCTCCCCCCCGTCCGGACTCATCATGAATGTTCTTTCCGGCGTCTTCTTCGAGATGTGCGCGGCGGATGCGGACCTTGCGCAAATCCCCTTCCGCAGTGGTCGCTTCCAGCCAGCCGGAGTGACTAAACGGCAGGTCGTATTGGCTGATCTGATACCCCTTGGGCAGATCGGGATAGTAATACTGCTTGCGGTCCCATTTGGTGAAGGGAGCGATCTCACAGTTCAGCGCGAGTGCCGTGATCAGCGACAGCCGGAACGCCTCTTCATTCATCACCGGCAGCGAGCCCGGCATTCCCAGACAGACAGGACATGTCTGCGTATTGGGATGCTCAGGGTTGAACTTGTTCGGGCAGCCGCAAAAGATTTTGGTCTTCGTCAGCAGTTGAACGTGGACTTCCAGTCCGATGATGGGTGTGTAATTCATTGTCCGGGACACAACGGGAAACGGCTCGGAAACTTTGCTGGATGATCCATCTCAGACCAGCGTGAAGTTCGATCATTGAGCACGCAGTGTATTCCCTATCGCGAACGGAAACGAGAGTATCGGGTGGGGAAAGAATCGAACGCGGATGACGCGGATTGGGTGGATCAATCAGTAGGCGTCGTGGATCGTCTTTCGAGAATTCAAGGCATCTTCGAGGAGGGGGGCTGATTCCACAAAGATCTTTCCATGCGGCATTCCACATCGAGACAAACGATCGGGAAACGATTGCAATCAACCAAAGCGATCCGTATCCATCCGCCAAATCCGCGTCATCTGCGTTCTACCTTCTCTTGTCCTCAAGAATCCATGGCCATGAAGCCGGAGTGGTCCTCAACTGGCGATCAGATTGGCCCGCAGGTTCCAGAGCAGCCGACGGGATTCCTGCTGGAATCTTTCCGGGGTCCAGTCATTCCCCAACGGAATCAGCGCGACATCCACCAGAGTGTACCGGTTACGAGACCGCGAGACGGCGTCGGACTCATCGTCGGCGTTGTCCTGCTCGCGAAACTCAAGGCGAAGTTCCATCGGCAGGCGTTTCGCGTGTTGATAAACCCAACGCTGGAGTCTCGTGTAGCCAACCTTCAGTCGAAGCAAGCCTTCTTCGACGTCCAAGATTTCGGCTTGGTGCTCGGCGATCAGACCGCACAATTTCAAGGTGAGCACATTCCCCAGATTCAGAGACGAAAACCGGTCGGTTAATGGAGAGATGGAAGAACTGCGGCTGGGGAGCAGGGAGCGCATGACAAGGGGCCTGGTCGATATTCAGATGCGTTTGTGAGAGCTTGAGCGGGAGTGAAATAGTGCGGATGTCGTTCCCCTTGCGCCGTTCCTTTCTCGCGGCGAAATCACGTTCGTCGTAACCTGATTGGCACGAATCGCTTTGGACGGCTGAGACGGGCCGACTGCCTGGCGGAACCTTTCCTTCCCCGTTGACAATCGGCATCATGCGAAGTTGATATCCGGAAACACAAGCCGACGTCCTTAAGGAGTGTCCCGATGACCACTGCCGAAACCCTGAACGACCTTCGCAAACGGATTCTTGCCGGATATCCCGTCTTGCTATTGCGGACCTATGAAGAGTCGCGATGGGAGGGGGAACTCGCGGAGTTGGCGCTAGAACTGGAGCGAGGACTTGTCGTCTGGTCACTGACCTCCGGAGCGCAGCCGACCATTTCCAGCGAATCAGACAATTCGCGAGACGTGATCGAGTTTCTCTCTCAAGTCGAAGTGGCCTATCCCGATGAGCATCTCTTTCTCCTGAAGGATGCCCATCTGACGTTTGCGAACCCGGCAACAGTTCGCAAGATCCGAGACCTCATTCCACGACTCCGGCAGCAGGCGAAAACTTTGTTATTGATGGCGCCGGTGGACGACCTGCCTGTGGAACTCTTCAAAGATGTGACGGTCGTCGACCTTCCCATCCCCGGACCGGATGAGATTCGCGGAGAGTTGCAGCGGATTATCGCGGAGCCGAATGCCGTCGTCCTGGAGCCGTCGCCACGAGAAGAAGACCGGTTGGTGCAGGCTGTGCTGGGACTCACTCTTGCCGAAGCCCGCAATGCCTTTCTGAAAGTTCTCCAGGCGAACGAGGAAGTCACCGACGAGATCTTCGTGCAGTTGGTGGCCGAGAAACGTCACATGGTGCAGGGGTCGAACTTGTTAGAGTTCTTTGACCTCGAAGAAGGGATTGACGACATCGGCGGACTCGACGGGCTCAAGGAGTGGATCCTCCAGAGGGCCAACGCCTTCACGAGTGACGCCGCCTCCCGAGGGATCAGTAACCCCAAGGGAGTCCTCCTGGCCGGCGTTCAGGGGTGCGGAAAAAGCTTGAGTGCGAAGGCCATTGCCCGAATACTCGGGTTTCCACTGGTGCGGATGGACTTGGGGGCGTTGATGGAATCCACGCGTGGGGCCTCCGAGCAAAACCTCCGCGACGTGTTGAAGCTCATGGAGATGATTTCGCCGTCCGTCTTGTGGCTGGAAGAAATCGACAAGGCGTTTGCCGGAGTCATGGACGAAAACTCGGAAGACCCGACACTGGCCCGGTTGCTGGGACGGTTTCTCACCTGGCTACAGGAGCATACGGCTCCCGTGTTTGTCGTCGCGACGGCCAATAATGTTAGCAGCCTGCCGCCGGAAATCCTGCGTCGTGGCCGTTTCGACGAACTCTTCTTCGTCGACCTGCCGAACTATCATGAGCGGCAGTCGATTTTCTCCATCCATCTGTCGAAGCGAGGTTGGAAGCCGGAAAAGTTTGATCTGGACACCTTGTCAACCACAACCGAAGGCTACAGCGGCTCGGAAATCGAACAAATCGTCAACTCGGCGGTCATTGAGTCCTTCGCCCAAGGCCGAGTTCCGACAATGGACGACCTTAATGAAGCCCGCGAGCGGACTGTCCCGCTCTCCGTGACAATGGAAGACGAAATCTTCCATCTCCGCGAATGGGCTCGCACCCGCTGCCGGCCAGCGACGCAGGACTTCCGCGTCATGCAGGTGATGGAGGAAGAAGAACGCCGCGGCGAGGTCCCCTCGCCCGATCAAAAGGAACACCCCAAGTGGATCGAACTCGCGGAATATGGGCAACTTCCCGCCGCGATCATCGAATACATTCGTCTGCATGACCACGTCGTCTGGCCACAACTTCTGGAAGATTTGTCGCCATATGTCGAGACGCAAGGAGACTTTGGCATGGTCGTCCGCGCGGACCCCAAAGCGGTCATCTGGCTCAGAATGAGTCGCGAATTGACGGACATCTTCTGCGAATATCTCGAAGGCAAACGGATTTACCTGCACCCTGTCGAATTGAGCCGCTTCCCTGAAGTCACCCGACCTCATCTCCCGGCAATCCCCGAATTGCCGGACCAACGAGTCGACAAGCCGGTCTGGCTTCCCACAGAATTGCGACTTCTTCCGCCCGCGAAAGGGACCGGCCGTATGGGCCATGTCGCCTGAATCAAGATGGGAAAGTCGTAGCGAGAGTCCGAAGAACCCTTATTCGGATTGTGAGTCGGCCAACAAGTTGGTGCCACCTGAGGGACATGATCGCGAGGTTTCCTTTTGGAATGGCAACGTGTTCAATGCGGTGCGGTCAGACGTGGTTTGTCCGCTCGATTTTCCACAGGGGGCTTCGTCGTGGGGGCAGATGTTCCCTCTGTGTCGCTGGCTGCACACGATTCCTTGGGCGCGAATCGACCGTTCGTCACGTTCGGCGACGAGCCGTTAAGCCGCACGGCGTCCGATGAGGGGGTACCGAGGTAGATCCCATCCCATCTGCCCCACCGCACCGTGGCGTGAGCACTGGACCTTCTCACCACAGCAATCTCGAAATGACCGATTCTGATTTCGGGCCAGCCAATGGGAAGAAATCCGAGATTCTAAGAAACAAGGACCAAACAAATTCGAAATCACAATCTCCCAAGGCGGAAACCACTCGTTGTGATTTGCGGTTGGTTCTTCTCCCTGGGCGCGATTTGTTTTTTCGTTTCGAAATTCCGGTTTCTGAATTTGTTTGAGATTTGGAACCTGGGATTTCGAATTTTCCCGCACATGAGCGCCCAACAATCGCACTCGGCGATTTAGGGAGTTTCGGGGGCCGTCGGTGCGGATGGCGGCGTTTCTGGGGTGGGTTTCTCTAGTCCGACGTTTGCAGCGATCATGTCGAAGACCATCGGAACCAGGAAATACAGGCCGATTCCCACGCCGGCGATGATCGCCAGCCAGATCAAAAGGCCGACAAATCCCAGGGTCCCATCCACCAGACGTCCGAAGTAGCGCCACCATTTTCGTCGTTCGAATTGTTTGGCGAGTTTGTCATATTCTGCCGCCAGATTGTTGTTCCGTGTGTTCGTCTGCGTGCGAACGAGCATCCGCTTTGCCTCGTCCTCGAATACGGGAATCTGAGCCAGTGGTCGAAATGGCCCCTTGGCATTAAGGCTGGCCTGGGTTTTCAGATTCAGTTTGTCGGTTTTCATGGCCGTGAGAATCTGCGGCGTGGTCATTTTGCCGACCTTCACCTTTCCGGCGCTCGACTCGTGCTTGACGTACCAGACGTTCCCTTCGCTCGAGACGGGAATGTCTCCCTCGCTCTTCCGGGCTGGGACTTCCGAGTTGCTTCGTCTCGCTTTCACCTCGGCATTGGCACTCCGACCAGACGGGGGCATATTTCCCAGGGTTTGTTGACCGGCGCCTCCGATGGTTCGCATGTTTCCGTCGGACGCCGCCCCTCCGGAACGTCGAACAATGGTTCGTTGATCGGGATCGATGAAGGACAATGCCTCCGAAGCGGCCTGCAATGCTTCCAAATCTTTGACGAAATCGGCGCACGTTTGATATCGGTGGTTGGGATCCGCCGACATGGACTTATCGATGATCAGAGAAAGTCTCTCGGGGACAGCGGAATTCAGCTGTTTCGCCGGAGTGAATTTCCCCTTTTCTTTATTCATGATCAATTCCAGGACCGATTCTCCCGCGAAGGGGGTTTTCCCGGTCAGCATGGCATACAGGGTTCCGCCGAGGGCGTAGATGTCGGTCCTGCGGTCGACATGTTTTGCGTTACGGGCCTGTTCGGGCGCCATGTAGTGAGGTGTGCCCAACCCGGTCCCGCTCTGCGTCAGCGACATATCTTCGTCGTCAACCGCCTTGGCCAGGCCCATATCAGAGACTTTGACGACTCCTTTCCTCGTGATCAGGATGTTGTCTGGCTTCACATCCCGGTGAATCATGTTGAGTTCATGGGCATGATGCAGCGCCTCACCGCACAAGATGGCGACCAGAACCGCGTCTCCGACGGGAATCTGTCCCAGCTCATTGATCCAGTCTTGCATACTCTGGCCGTCGATCAGTTCCATCGCGACGTAGTGCCAGCCACTGTGCTCACCGATGGCGTAGCAACTGACCACGTTGGGATGGTCAATCTTTGCCATCGCCCGGGCTTCGCGGGTGAAACGTTCGACGAAACCCGGTTTGGCGGCAAATTCCTTCGACAAGACTTTCACGGCGCAAGGCCGGTCCAGGCTCTTTTGGTGACCGAGATAGACGGTCCCCATCCCTCCCTGGCCGAGTTTCTTCTTTAAAGCGAAGTCGCCCAGAACGGTCGCTTTCTTTTGAGAATCAGGCTTCTCGGACGCCATGGATACTCTTCCCGGATATGGCTCAGATTGTCACGTGGATGACCGCACTCCCACATCGAATGGAGTCAGCCGGATGGGATGGTTGGATTACCGAAACGCCGAAGAACGCCACTCCGTCGGAACCATGGGGAGATCGACGAAAACACAGGATGGCCCCCGTTGAACCGGCTTGAACCTGGGGATTCCTTCACAACCCCCTTCGAATCCGGATCTTCCGAGAAATCGGCAAATCGCGATGAGTCCCCAAGGATTATGTCTCCTGAATTCGGTTTCCGCCATCGTGATCTTCGGTTTTCCTCAGGAATTCACGGCAGTCGTTCCCTTGCAACCTGGCTTTCGGTTCGCGAGTTTGTACGCACTGGCGGGGTGATTTCAGGTTCGATTCAGGATGGAGTGAACAATGGCTTCCTTTCAACTGCGATGTTCCGCCACGGACAAACTCTATTCGGCTGACCAACTTCAGAACCTCAGCGAGGTCGGGAAACCGCTCCTCGCGGAGTACGATCTCGCCTCCTTGAAGGATAGCTTCACTCCGGAGGTCGTGCGGCAACGAACTGACCGCTCCATGTGGAAGTTTCAGGATGTCATGCCGGTTACCAATTCTGGAGAAATTATTTCACTCGGGGAAGGAGAGACTCCCCTGATTCCGTGTCTTCGCCGGGGACCGTTTGAGGCCTTTGAACGGCTCTTCATCAAGGACGAGGCTTTCAATCCCACGGGGAGCTTCAAAGCTCGGGGAATGTCGGCGGCCGTGACTCGGGCCGCAGCACTGGGGGCCACCTCGCTCGCTCTTCCGTCCGCGGGAAATGCCGCCGGCGCCGCGACGGCCTACGCGGCTCGCGCCGGACTCCCTTGCTTTATCTTCGTTCCGGAGGATACCCCGCCAGCGAACTTGGTCGAGTGTGCCGTTGGAGGGGCGGAAATCTATCTCGTCAATGGCCTCATCAGCGATTGCGGACGGCTCGTCCGCGAGGGGTGTGATCGATTTGGCTGGTTTGACCTCTCGACTTTGAAAGAGCCGTTTCGTGTCGAGGGAAAGAAGACCATGGGGTATGAACTCGCATTTGACATGGCTGATGCCGAACGCTCCGATCAACTTCTACTCCCGGATGTCATTTTGTACCCCGCCGGAGGAGGAACAGGTCTGATCGGAATGTGGAAAGCTTTTGATGAAATGGAAAAACTGGGTTGGATCGGAACCCATCGGCCTCGAATGGTCTGCGTGCAGGCGGAAGGTTGTCAACCAATCGTCAAGGCCTACCAGGAAGGGGCTGAACATGCTCCTTTGTACCCCAATGCTCACACCTGTGCCTCCGGGTTGCGGGTCCCGATCGCTGTGGGGGATTTCCTGATGCTTCGGGCGATCCGTGAAAGCCACGGGACCGCCATCAGCATCAGCGACACCGAGCTTTTGGACGGAGTTCGCGAGCTGGCACAAATCCAGGGGATCTATGCCTGTCCGGAGGGGGGCGCCGTCTGGAAAGCGGCGGAAAAATTGCGGCAAGACGGCTGGATTAAACCGGATGAGGCGGTCGTCCTCTTCAATACCGGGACCGGCCTGAAGTACAATCATCTCTTTTCCACCTCCCATCTGCCCCGGCTTGACCAAGCGGATCCCCATTGTCTTGATCAGTTGGCGCCATAGGATTACCGGACCGTCGAAGTCTGTCGAATTCCCTCCTCGCCGATCTTCGTTCTCAATAAGTTAGACCTTGCTCCCCCGGATGGGCACTCGGGCGACCCCACTGGGCCAGGAACACGCCATGTTGTTGCGATTACTGAAGTCCAAACTGCATCTTGCGGCCGTTACTCAGACGGAATTGGAGTACCATGGAAGTATCACGATTGACCGCGACCTGATGGATGCGGTCGGCTTGCTCCCCTATGAACAGGTCTTGATCGCCAACTGTGCCAACGGGGCTCGTGGCGAGACGTATGTCATTGAAGGAGAACGGGGGTCCCGGACGATTCAGATGAATGGCGCGCTCGCCCGGATGGCCCAATGCGGCGATCGCATCATCATTCTCGCCTTTGCGTATGCCGAGCCCAAGGAGACGGCCAGCTTCCACCCCCGGGTGGCCATCCTGGATGAACACAACCGTATTATTGAACAATTCGAAGGCTCAGTTCACTGATCGGGGTTCACTCTCTGGCGAGAAATTGCTTGGAACGTCGGTTGCCGATGCTGCCAGATTTCAAAACCTTTACGAAATTTTGCCTAGCATGCTAGGGATTTTGAGAATGAACCGAGTGATATGCTTTTCATGACTTGGGATTCGAATTGCAATTCCTTCCGTCTTCACTGATTTTTGATTCGCGTGGGATTCTTGTCCTCACTTCATTCCCAACTTGCTCATCGTCTCAGGATTCGGAGCCGACGTCGTCCGTCGTCCGTTGTCCCTCTGCTGATCTGGATAGCCGGATTTGGATTGATCGAAGTCCTGGGACGATATTCGCCCAACGATGCCATGGATCTCCTGCTGTTGGGGATCCTGGTCAGTTGGACAGCGACGATCCATGCCGCGAGAAAACTTCCCCCGGTCACTTGGTTGACTCGACAGGGAAAAGAACGGTTCTCGCGGCTCCGTTCTCCGAAACTGGATTTGGGAGTTGATTTTCGGATTCAGCCCGTCATTTCCCGTCGATTGCCGCGGTCGGTGATGGAGTCAACGGCCGCGCTGGCATTCGCCAATCTGTTGGCCGGTTTGGGGCTTGTCTATTGGCCGGATGGTGTGCGGGAATCGCTCCTTCCTTATTGCTACCTCGCATACCTTCTCCTTTTACTGCTCCTCTGGATGGGAATGACGACATACGGCCTGTTCCTCGCCGCGATTGGCTGGATGACGATCCATGATCTGTTTGTCATGTCTTACCAAGGACAGGGACAGCGCCCCCAGCGAATGGAAAACCTGACGTACCTTTTCATCCTCTCAGGCGTCCTGTTCTGTTCGCTCTCCGCTCCAGCCTGGCTTCCGTTGGCAATGGTGCTCTTGATGCTCTGTGTCATGGCTGGTTCCCTCTTACTAGCCAGTCCCGGTTTGGAACTGATCTGGCGTCAGAAGACCAACCGGGAACTCTGGAGCATGGACGGTCGAACCTACCTCGCATTCATGACCCTGTCATTCGTGATGACGACAACACTTCTTATGACGTTGTCGCTGGGGCAGCAGATCGCTGCTGGCGGTCCCTCGCCTCTCAACTCCTCCATGCCGGTGACGGGATTCGCGGGTTTGATCTTCAATTGGATGGCCGTCCCGGTGATGGCAATGGTCACCTTTCTCGTGATCCGCTTTACCTGGATGGGTATCCGATACCACACCGAACGCGAACAACGCCGCAAAGAACGTCTTGCTCCCGGACAAGTCCGCACCTGGGAAATCGTCCAACGACGGATCCTCGTTCGGGGGCTCAAACGACTGTTCAAACGCAAGGCTCGGGTCCCATCTCACCAAGGAACCGGAGTCTGGATCGCCTTACAGCATTGGTACGTGCTCGGCATGAGCCGGGATAAGGACGAAGACGATCCCGAAGCGACGATGATCGACCACATCCTTGGCCCTCCGTTTCACGCCCTGTTCACACCCGCATGCCGGTTTCACTTTTGGGAGATCTGCCGCGCACTGGAGGTCGACCTGATCCTCGTGGAAGACGGGATCTCAGCAAAACGATTTCTGCGCGTCGTCCGGGTGATGTTCGAGACCTACGACATGCATGGCGGGTCACAACGTGCCGAGGAACTCCATTTCGTCGGTCTCCCGGGAGTCCAGGTTGTGCTTCACGAGTTCGCCATGAATGAAAGCGAGTCCCTCGGCAGGAAATCCTACCCCGAACCGGACTACGACGAAGTCGGCCGAGCCCGCATTCTACATGTCTTCAAGCAAAGAGGCGATCATGAGGAGACACCGGAACCAAGCCCCAGGGAGTTCGACGATGTTCCGGTTCTCTCCGGGGTATGAAGTCAACTCTGACGAGAGCGGAGGCAAGAATTCGATCTTGTCGAAGGCACCGGGAGCTGACGCCCCCTGCTCGCTGGCGAAGCTCAATTCTTCTTGGCTTTCGGCGGACGGGGGATTGGTTTCACAATTGTGACCTCCACGTCATTGACCTGCTTTGGACCAGGAGTGGAGCGACCGTCTCCCACCAGTTTCTCCAAAGTGGCCTTCATCTCTTGAACCCGTTCAGGATGTTTCTCCGCGAGGTTGGTCTGTTCCCCGGGGTCGGTGGCCAGATCAAACAACTGAAACTCGGGCATCCCGGTAAAATCGAATCGGCCGGGACGGGGATCACTCCAACCGCCGGAACCCGGGCAGAGCGCCAATTTCCAGTTCCCGTCACGGATTGCGAAACTGCCGTTGATCGACTGGCTGACCAGATGCTGGCGGATCGGCCCATCGTCTTCGCCGAGAAGAGCCGGGAGAATGCTCACGCTGTCCTCACCAACGTCAGCGGGGAGATCGATGTCCAAGATGTCTGCGCAGGTGGCCATGAGATCGAGTTGACCGACAATTTGATCGGAATAAGAACCGGCTTTGACCCGCCCCGGCCAACGGACGAGGTACGGCACTCGATGCCCCCCTTCATAAATGTCCGCTTTATGTCCGCGATAGATGTAACTCGGTTCGTGTCCGGCGGCCCGCAACTCGCCAAAATTTGCCGAGGGAGAACAGCCGTTGTCGGTGGTGAAGAAGAGCAGCGTACTGTCCGTCAGCCCCTGTTCATCAAGAACCTTGAGGACTTGTCCGACGCTCCAGTCGACCTGCATCACAAAGTCGGCGTAGGCGTTGATTCCGCTTTTTCCCTGCCAGTCCTCGGTGGGGACAATCGGAGTGTGGGGAGCGTTCAATGGGAAATAAACAAAGAACGGCGTCCCGTCTTGGGCGGCGCCAGCTCGGGACTTGATGTAGGAGACCGTCTCACGTGTGATATCGGGGAGCACATTCACCGCTTCGAAGGACTCGGCCGCTGGTCCCTTGCGAATCCAAGTCTTCTCAGTCGTCGGAACCTCCACGCACTTGCGATCGCGCAGATACACATACGGTGGCATATCGAGCGACGCACTGATTCCAAAGAAGGTATCAAAACCGACATCGAGCGGACCGTTTTGAATCTCCCCGGTGTAGTCGACCTCCCAACCTTTCTTGAAACCGCCAGAGAAGTCTCCGTTGTCATCAGCGGTCCCGCCGTCTTTGAGCGGCCAGTCGAATCCCAGATGCCATTTTCCAAAGCATCCCGTGTGATAGCCCTGTTGCTTCAACAGTCCCGCGACGGTCAACCGGTCCGGGGCAATGAGCGGAGCCGAAAACCCCCCGAGAACCCCCTTCTGCAACCGGGTCCGCCAGTGATAACGGCCCGTCAGCACACTGTACCGAGTTGGCGTACAGACTGCTGACGAGGAATGACCATCCGTGAAATACATTCCTTCTCTCGCAATCCGATCAAGATTCGGAGTCGGGATTTTCGCATCTTTGTTGAGTACGCCCACATCGCCATATCCCTGATCATCGGCAAGGATAAAAACGATGTTGGGACGTTCGGCTTGGGCAGCGGAAAGTGGCTGCGCGGAAATCAGAAATGGGACAACAGCGGCCACAAGCCAAAAGGCGAGTGCCGTGATTTCCGTTTGCAATCGATGTGAGAATCGCCAAGGGCAACCGGCCGGCGCGTTGGAAGGGAATTGAGACATAATGATTCCGTGAATTTCTGGTCGGCGCATGGAAACTGGAACCGCGCTCGATCTCCACAACGGAAATCTTTGTGCGAGAAAGAAGGACCAAGGTCGCATCCGTGGCAACGAATGAAACACGGCTCCACCGGCATCTTCCTCCCTGAATCCCTTCAGGTCAATTCTCAGAGACATACCGAACGAGTTCGAACCATCGATCCGAATGAACATTGCAACGAATCCTGAACAACCGTCACTGGCGACGCGCGCACTCCCGGAACAGGCGGCATGCGGCCCTCTCGGGGGGATCGACATGTGATGGAGCGGATCCCGAATCTATCCAAGCAACCCGCTGTCGGCGGCGTCCGGATCGAGAATGGAGTTGGCTCCGGTGATGGGACCGAAGCCCAGGGTGGGGCCGAGGGCGGTGCCGTTGGACAGGGAGACAAAGGTGAGTTGCCGACCGACATCGAGACCGGCCAGATCGTCCAGGCCGTCGCCGTTGTAGTCGCCGACAATCTCGGCGCCCCAGTTGATTGTCTTGCCCCATTCGGTCCATTTCGAAGAGGTCATCTGGGCGGTGGTGCTAAAGGACGTGAGACCAACCCAGATGTGGCTGTCGTAGAACTGACCGGTATTCGGCAGACGGGTGACAATGTCGTCGAGGCCGTCCCCGTTAAAGTCGCCGAGATGGAACGGGTTCGAAAACGTCGCCGACGGATAGTTCGACCC
>JAGQQQ010000318.1 GCA_020426125.1 Planctomycetaceae bacterium | reverse complement strand
TGTCCAACTCAATTGAGTTGGACACCTTTTTTGTTGCGCTGATCCCGTTTGGTCAAAACGGGATGGCCGGACACCTGACCATGCCCAAACTGGAAATGGGATTCGGGAACCGGACATTCAACGATGCAATGTGGCTCCTTCCCGTTTATGATGATCTCGGAACGGAGCCGCTTTTGAAGTCCTGCCAGGTGGAACCATGCCTTCGATTCTTCTCTCCCGACGATTCTTCGTCTTTCTGGCCGCGCTGTTCATCGCAATCACGCCTTTTGTCGAGTCGGCCGTCGTTGTTCAGGCGCAGGCTCCTGAAGGGGCCGAAGCCAGGAAGGCGAACCGTCTCGCGAAGGAGTCGAGTCCTTATCTGCTCCTCCATGCGCACAATCCGGTCGACTGGTTTCCCTGGGAGCCGGAGGCGCTGGCCCGAGCCAAGGCGGAGAACAAACCGATCTTTTTGTCGATCGGATACAGCAGTTGTTTCTGGTGTCACGTGATGGAACGCGAGGTCTTCGAGAACGAAGAAATCGCCGCCTACATGAACGAGCACTTCATCAATATCAAAGTCGATCGTGAAGAGCGGCCAGACCTGGATGACATCTACATGTTGTCCTTGCAGGTTTACTTTCAGTTGGCGGGCTCGCAACAGGGGGGCGGATGGCCACTCTCGATGTTCCTCACACCAGATGGCTTGCCCATTGCCGGCGGAACCTATTTCCCTCCCGAGGATCGCAACGGCCGCCCCGGATTCTTGAACGTCGCCAAGCAGGTCTCGGGAGCCTGGGACAATCAGAATGAAGCCGTGGTTCGAACTGCGGAGATCGTTGCGAAGGAGGTCCGCCGGTTGTCCCGTCCCGCTGCCACGGAAGAGTCCGTCGCACTCAAGCCCGAACTGGTTCGGGGAGCAATCGACGAAATCGCGTCGAGCTTCGATCCCGAGTTCGGAGGATTCGACTTCTCCCGCGACAATCCCGATGGTCCCAAGTTCCCGGTGCCGTCACGGTTGATGTTGATGCAGGCGCAGATCGACGGCACTCCGCGTTCGGCGTCCTTTGAGCAAATGGTCGATAAGACACTCGCGGAAATAGCCGCCGGAGGCATTCGCGACCACCTCGGGGGGGGATTTCATCGGTACAGCACAGATCGAATGTGGATCGTCCCCCACTTCGAGAAGATGCTGTACGACAATGCCCAACTGGCCGAGGTCTTCCTCGATGCGTACCGCCGGACCAACCGTGACACCTATCGTCAGGTCGTTGTTGATACACTCGACTTCGTGCTTCGCGAGATGACCGGCCCGCAAGGAGGCTTCTATTCCGCACTCGACGCCGAGACCAATGGCATCGAAGGGAAATACTACGTCTGGACGGCTGACGAGCTGGAATCCGTCCTCAAACCGGACGACCTTCGCGTGTTCACCAAGGTCTACGGAGCCGAAGGGGAGTCCGCATTCGAGCTTGGCTACGTCCTGCACCTCCCACGCCCCCTGGAAAAGACGGCAGACCAACTCGAACTTCCACTCGCCGACCTGAAACTGCGTCTGAAGACCTGTCGTGAGCAGTTGCTCGCCGCCCGGGAAAAACGCCCCGCCTTACTTCAAGACGATAAGATTCTGACCAGTTGGAACGGGCTCATGATCCGTGCCCTGGCGCGAGCCGGGAAGGTTCTCAGCAATCGGGACTATCTCGCTGCCGCCGAGAAGGCGACCATCTATCTGTTGTCCCGGCATCGAGATCAAGAAGGCCGCCTCCTGCGGTCTTCCCGAAACGGGCAAGCCAAACTCCCAGCCTACCTCGATGATTATGCCTTCTTCGTGAGCGGCTTGTTGGCGCTCCACGAAGCGACCGGGGACGAGAAGTGGCTCGCTGTGGCGCGACGCCTGACTGATGATCAGATTGCCCTGTTCAACGATGGCGAACGGGGCGGATTCAATTTCACGTCGATGGACCATGAAGCACTCCTCGCTCGAACCAAGAATGCCTATGACAGCGTTCTCCCGTCGGGAAACAGCATCAGCGTCCGCAACTTGATCACGCTCTCACGAGCGACCGGCTCCGACAAATATGGTCAAGTTGCCCTGAAGAACTTGCAGGCCTTCGCTCCGCAGCTTCGAAAGACACCGGCCAACCTTTCGCACATGGCTTTAGCGTTGCAGGAGTTCCTGCACTATCAGGGAGATGGCCAACTCGCCAACACCACCCAAGGCGACCTCTTCTCTGGCGGAATCTCCTCTCCCAAACCTGATAACAAACCCGCAATGACGAAACCGCCGATCAAACCTCCCCAGCAGAGTCCGACGGTTGTCACCTTCTCCTCGAAAGAGGCGGCGCTTGGCGAGGAGCATCAGATCACGGCATCCGGTTTTCTTTCCGTGAATAAGGCGAAACCGGGACAAGCCGTGCCCGTGGCGGTGGTCATTGCCATCGAAGAGGGCTGGCACATAAACGCCAACCCTCCCAAACCAGACTTCGTCATCCCCACTTCCCTGAGTTTGGTCGGGGAGACCCCGGTGACGTTGGAGTCTGTTCAATACCCCGAAGGGCATCCGTTTCAGATCGAAGGATTCGATGAAGCGGTCAACGTTTACGAAGGGGAAATCGTGCTCCGTGGCCAACTCCACATTCCCAAGGGGGTTCAAGGGGCGTTGCCGTTGTCGTTGCAGGTCCGATATCAAGCCTGCAACAACGAAAACTGCCTCCGCCCAATGAAGCTCCAGTTGTCGGGTGAGGTCCCCATCGCTCAAGATGGGGACACGATCCAAGCCGTCAACGCCGCACTCTTTCCGGCGAATGACTCTCAGTGACGTTTCAAACTTTCCATTCAGTAAAGCAAGACAGACAATGAAGAACCCCACGACTGTTGAACTTTCCCGCCGTCAGTTTCTTGCCGCGATGGGATCCACACTCGCGCTGGCGGCAGTCCCCGCGATCGCCGCCGATCCGCCGAAACGGACCGGAAAACCTTGGATGAAGCTTTCCCTCGCGGCGTATTCGTTCAATCGTCAACTGGAACGCAACTGGCCGAAAGGACGCTCGAAGGACGGGGAGATGACGCTCCTCGACTTCATTGATTTTTGCGGCGAGATGAAGCTCGACGGCACCGAATTGACCGGCTACTACTTCCCAGCCGAGATCACCTCGGATTACCTTGCGAAGGTCAAACACAAGGTCGCCGATCTCAACATGGAAATTTCAGGAACTGCGATCGGCAACGATTTCTGTGTCGCCGGGAATGACGCACGCGCCGCCCAAATCGGGATGTGCAAGGAATGGATCGACTACGCCGCCGAGATGGGCGCTCCGGTGATTCGCATCTTCGCCGGCAATGTTCCCAAGGGAGACACGGAGCAAGCCGCCATCGAACGCTGTGTCTCCGCGATCAACGAATGCTTGGAATACGCCGCTGAGAAGAAAGTGGCACTCGCTCTGGAGAATCACGGCGGCATTACCGCCACTCCCGAACAACTTCTGGGGATTGTCAAACAGGTGGACGATTCTCCGTATTTCGGGATCAATTTCGATGGCGGCAACTTCCGCACCGCCGACCCTTACGGAGACCTCGCGAAGATCGCTCCGTTTGCGATTAACGCTCAGATCAAGGTCGCCATTTCCCCCAACGGCGGCCCCAAACAACCCGCCGATCTCGGCAAGGTCGTCGACATCCTCAAACAGGCGAACTACTCCGGATATGTTGTCTTGGAGTATGAAGAACCGGAGGATCCCCGGGAACGGATTCCCGTATTTCTTAAAGAACTCCGAGACTTGATCGCTTAGATCTTTCCGCCCAGCGAGCGGGGGACGTCAGCCCCCAGTCTCTTCGTATTCGTCGAAATGAAACTGTTTGAGAAGGACAGCGATGCCGAGCCATCGCACTTCAAAGTTTGCTTGTGCGAGAACCAGATGAAGATGTCGCTTTTCACGTGTCTGTGCCGCGTGTTCCTGATGACCTTTTTCGTTGGCACATCCTCCGGTGTGGCCGAAGAAACATTTCCAGGGCAGAAGTCAGAAGCCGATCTGAAACAAGCCGGCTTCGTCCCCTTGTTCGATGGAAGTTCTCTGGTCAATTGGGACGTGCAGCCGTGGCACGAAGGTCATTGGACCCTCGCCAATGGTATCCTCAGCTATGATGGTCAGGCTCCCCATGGCAAAGGCAAACGTGCCGACCTTTGGACGAAAGAGGAGTTTGGAGATTTTGAACTTTACGTCGAATGGCGGCTCCCCGCGAAACCGGAGATGAAGCCTCATCCGATTGTGCTCTACAACGGAGACTTCCTGATGCAGGAAGAGAATCCTCGCCAACGTCAGACCCGGATGCGTCTCGATGCCGGCGACAGCGGGCTATACTTTCGAGGCAGCTTGAAGTGTCAGGCGAACATCTGGAGTCAGGAACTCGGTTCGGGCGAAATCAACGGCTATCGCACAGACAAATCGATGCCACAGGAAGTCCGCCGATCCTGCATTCCCATCAAGAAGGCCGACCGTCCGTTCGGAGAATGGAACACCTTCCTCGTCACGATCCAGGGGAATGTCATGTCTGTAAAGCTCAACAACGAAACTGTCCTTCCCGGAGCGACACTCCCCGATCTTCCCGAATCCGGCCCCATCGCCCTTCAGCATCACGGGGATCCCGTCCAGTTCCGAAAAATCTGGATTCGGTTCCCTACCCAGTGACCATGATCAAATTCGAGAGGTGCGGCGCAGGATTCGTCTGTCGTGGACGTTCGCGTTGATCCCTTGCGACAGTATTTCCACTGGCGTTCAACCAACCAGTTCACGAATGGGTTCGCCGCGATCTAACAGGGCCAATGGTCGGCCGGCGTGATCGGGAAAAGCAATGGAGTGCGGGTCAATCCCCAAATGGTGATAGACCGTCGCAGCGACGTCCTGCGGATCAAAAGGCCGATCGAGGACGTGCTCACCACGGGAACTTGACCGGCCAATCGCCTGCCCCATGTTGAGTCCTCCGCAGCCAAACAGGACACTAAACGTGTTGCCCCAGTGGTCCCGACCGGCGTTGGCATTCATTCGGGGAGTCCGACCAAATTCCCCCATCGCGACGATGAGCGTCTTGTCATAGAGTCCCCGATCAATGAGGTCTTCAACCAAGGCTGCAATCGCGCGATCCAGATGGGGAATCAGCAACCGTGCCCCTTCCTCGGTTTTGTATTGTCCGGGTGAACCGTGATGATCCCAAGGGACGCAGTTCACGGTCACAAACGTCACGCCGCTCTCGACCAGTCGCCTGGCCAGCAGAGCACTCTGCCCGAAAGTATGACGACCATATCGGTCACGAATTGCCTCGGGTTCACGGGATATGTCGAAGGCATCGCGAGCTCGCCGACTCGTGAGCATCTCGAAGGCCGCCTGTTGATACTCGTCAAGATCGGCAAGTAACGGATCGGATGCAGCGCGAATTCGATCCAACTCCGACATCAATTCGCGGCGGTTCGATATTCGCTGTAGCGTCAGGCCTTTGGCCAGTGATAGGTTCTTGACATCAAAGTCGCCTTCGTTCGGATCCGAATTCACGACAAACGGATTCCAGCCTCCTCCGAGATACGCTGAATAATGAAATAGGTTGTCCGTCCCTCCGCGCAAGTGTGGCACTCCCACATAGGGTGGAATCCCTGGCTGATTCGCGCCGCGAACACGAGCCACGGCGGATCCGAGCGACGGACGGCGCTGCTGGCGATTATCAGGCGCATTAAACGCTGGGCCTTTAAACCCGGTTAACATCCAATGATTTCCCTTGGTATGGTCCCCGGATCCATGGTTAACGGTTCTGACAATCGCGAGTTGATCGGCGATCCGTGCCTGTTCCGAGAGTAATTCCCCAAACCGCAACCCCGTGACGCTGGTTTCGATGGCACCAAAGGGCCCGCGATACTCCGAGGGAGCCAAAGGCTTTGGATCCCACGTTTCCATGTGGCCTGGTCCGCCGCTCAACCAGAACAGAATGACGCTGGAGCCGGCCGCAGAGGAACGAATCGCTCCCCCAGCCTGCAGTCCGAGCAAATGGGAGAGGGTCAATCCCCCCGCCCCCAGGGCACCGGCCTGAAGGAAGCTGCGTCGAGAAGCGATATCTGCGATTGTGTGTCTCATGCAAAAACAATCCGGATCGTCAAAACCCTGATTCAGAATTCTTTCAATTCAATATCGCTCGCCGCACGGAAAAGCAATCATCACCAGAAAACGCGAGATGGATTGTTCGGCGATCTTTCCGTCCAGCACAGTGAGGCCAAGTGCCGTGGCCCCGAACGATTTGGTCGTCGACTTCAGATCATACCGTTTCTGGGGATTGCCCCGCGAAAGCACAAGTTTCCCGTTCCTTGTGATGTAGCCTGAACCTCCCCCCGCGAGAGCATACTCGCGGGCCTCGTTGAGCTTCACGGGATCGAGTTCCGCCTCAACCGGTGATGCCGTCGACCACGACTGACCGGGAAAGTTCTAGCAAGATGCGGACGAAGGAGACAGGCACGCGATTGCCATTGTCAGCCAGGCAATCCGAACGACGGTGGGATTCATAGGTCACAGTCGGAAACAGGTCAAACGAGTGTTCAAGCGAGAATTTTCGCTAAAACGTCGCCGGCGACATCGGTGAGACGATATCGGCGTCCATTGTGGAAGAACGTCAGCCGTTCGTGGTCGATGCCCAACAGATGAAGCATGGTGGCATGCAGGTCATGTACGGAGACTCGATCGACGGTGGCGCGATAGCCAATGTCATCGAGTTCCCCGTAGCTAACCCCCTTTTTGATCCCCGCACCGGTCATGAACATCCCAAAACCGTTGGGGTTGTGATCCCGTCCCCCGTTTCCTTGTGAGACAGGCATCCGGCCGAATTCGCCTCCCCAGATGACGAGTGTGTCGTTGATGAGTCCCGACTGTTTCAAGTCTGTCAGCAGAGCGTCAATGGGTCGGTCCGTCGCACGGCAATGGCCTCGATGGTTTCCATTCAAATCGCTGTGGGCGTCCCATTCGCCGTCG
>JAGQQQ010000317.1 GCA_020426125.1 Planctomycetaceae bacterium | reverse complement strand
CGCTGCTCGCTGGAGATCACTTCCTGGGCCTTGAGCACATTCACGTCCCAGCCCCGGGGCTGCGTTCCCTGCGGATCGAAGATCCCCTCAAAGATGTCCAGGCCGATCAGCGACGAATGGCCCGCCGAGCCGCCGGTCGAGAACCACAGGCGATGCATTCCGCTCCCCGGCTCATACTGCTCGCGGCGGTTGAGGATCATCCACTGCCGAAAGAACTCCTGCCGCCACGGGCGGTTTGTTCTGAACGCTGTCCATGCAATCATCGCTCACCCTTAACGGAAAGCCCCGTGGCGAACGAACCGTCCCCGACGGTCGGCCCAGCCGATGTCTTCCAGTTGGCCAGGGGTGTACGGGTTGGCCACCGTCTTCTTCAGATGGTGGACCAGGATGGGTGTGGCCCCCACTTCCTTGCAGACATCGCTGACCGATCGCAGCAGCCGGCCGATGTCGAACAGGTTGGCCGGGTTGATGTCGCAGGGGAGGCAGAGATACACCGGATCGATGATGACCACCTCGATGCCGTCCGCTTCGAGGAACCGCCGGAACGCTTCCATGTTCAGCGGATCGCCAAACTTGGGGACGGTGTCGCTGAAGATGATCCCGGTCTCATGCAGCGAGACGCCGGCAGCCTTGGAAACTCGCAGCGCCGTTTCCTGAATCGTGGCCATCCCCGATTCGCCAGAGAACATGGCCATCCGCTTCGGCTCGGCCACGCGGTAGTAGCCCAGGAACCGTCCACCGGTGGCCAGTCCCCTTTCGGGGTTCATTCCTGATGGAGGCTTCTATTGTGATAGCGGTTCAGTATCAGCGAGAACCGTTCACGACAAACCGCCCGCGGCGGGCCAGGTCGACGCTGATGTTCGTCTTGAGCGATTTCTTGGGAGCGACCAGACCCGCCGGCTGGTCCTTCACCAGGACGCCGTCGATCAGGTACGTCAGGTCGAACTTCCCCAAGGCGAGTTCCTCGGCCGTGATCCTGGTGAACGGCGACTGGTCCTGCTGGCCCACCGCCTCCTCGATGGCCCGCAGCTTGGCCTTCGCCTCCGCCAGCACCACGCTCGCCGGCTTCGACTTGGCGTTGGCCAGGAAGGGGAGGTCATGGGCGAGCTTGAGGAGGCCAGAGCGAACATGGTCTGGTTCAGCTGCGATCATAGATCCCCAACCCTGCAACACAATTATGAGATCAATTCAAAAGAAACACTTGGGGAGACTCCAGGAGTGTTGCAAGGTTGAACGTTTTGTCCGTGGCAAGTAAGGTATTTCTCAGGTTGACTTTCCCTTCACAGCTGCCTAGCGCCGCCGAATCTGGAGCATGCTCATGCCACGTCTGCGAGTTCGAGTTTTTCAAATCCTCATCAGCGAAAATGGAGACAATCTTGGTGCCACTTGGAAGTTCCGCGTCTATGTAAACGGAGAAGAGAAACAATGGAATCCGGGAAATGTTGAAGATACGAGCACTCACTCATTGGGAATGGAGTGGGAACTATTCGTCGCAGACGATGGGGTGTTGGCAATTGACACTGGTGGTTATGAGGAGGACGCACCTGGATTTCCTACGTTCGACGACCACGACGCGATTTTCTCAATCAATCGACGTCATTCAGCCTCAGACAACTGGGGGATTGGAGCGTCCCCGGCGGCTGGAACCGGCGAACAAAGTATTGCGTATACTCTCTACTACAGCGTTGAGAAGCTCGACGCCGAAGTTCAGATACTCAACTTGAAAGAATGGGGGAAAGCTTATGTCGACCAGAGCGTGAAAAGGTTGGAAGCAAAGATCGCAAAGAAAGATCTGTATGTGAGCGAAGGACTCCTCGAGCGCGACAAGAAGCGTGTAGCGGAACTCAAAGCAATGTCCGAGAAGCAATTGGCTGAGCATCTGATTGGACGAGTCATCGGACAAGGATGGTCCATCGTCTCTCTATCTGACTCTCAAATTGTCATTTCAAGAGGCTGATCTCGTCGGTTGCAAAGAAGGCGGCACGACCCTTGAGCCGTCCAGACCACCGGCCCTGCACTCGT
>JAGQQQ010000316.1 GCA_020426125.1 Planctomycetaceae bacterium | reverse complement strand
ACAGAGTTGTGGGTAACTCACAGGCCTTTCAGCATGCCGTGCCAATAGAGAAATGGGAGGCCATATTTTTTCAATAGCCACATCGACCAGCGTTCCTTGGCCTGATTGAACGGGAACGTCTCAGCGGGGTTCCCCCCGTAATCGAACTCCGCGAGGACCAACGTTCCATATCCCGTTACGACGGGACACGAGGTGTACCCGGAGTACTTCGCCGACATCGGGCGTCCGTTGATCAGACTCTGGACATTCTTCACAACAACCGGAGCCTGCTTGCGGATTGCCGCGCCGGTTTTGGAAGTCGGCAGATTGCTGCTGTCCCCCAATCCGAACACATTGGAAAAACGAACGTGCTGTAATGTATCGGGATTCAGATCGACCCATCCCGCATCACTGGCCAAAGGACTTTTCGCAATGAATTCGGGCGGTCCCTGTGGTGGTGTGACGTGGATCATGTCGTAATGGATCGAAACTTCTTCTCCCGTCTCGACATTTTGGAAGATCGCTTCCTTGGTCTCCGGACTGACGGCGATCAGGTTGTGCTGAAACATGGTGTCAATCCCTTTTCGCTGAACCACCTTCTCGAGAACCTCGCGATATTTTTGCACCGCGAAGATTGCCTTGCCTGGCGATGCGAAGATCACGCGAGTTTCTTCCCGGAGCCCCTGTTTGCGAAAATAATCTTCCGCGAGATAACAGATCTTCTGCGGCGCCCCACCACATTTCACAGCCCCTTGCGGCTGAGTGAAAATGGCGGTTCCCCCTTGAAATCCGCGAAGGCATTCCCAGGTATACCCGACCGTCTGGAAGGAGTAGTTGCTGCAGATCCCGTGACTTCCGACGTTTTCCTTCAGACCCTTTACCTGATCCCAGTGAATCTGAATTCCAGCAGCGACGATCAGGTACTTGTATTGAATGGTTCGACCCTCACGAGTCCGCAGGCGATTGTGTTCGGGGTCAAACTCGACGACAGCATCCTGGATCCACTTCGCTTTCTTCGGGATGACGGACGCCTCACTTCGGCGAGTGGCCTCTTGACGAAACGTGCCTGCTCCGACCAATGTCCAGGCAGGCTGATAATAGTGGCTCTCGGAAGGGTCAATGATCGCCACATCGGTTTTGTTCCCCCAGCCTTTGGTGAGTCGGGCGGCAACGGAAATTCCGGCTGTCCCTCCCCCGACGATCACGATGTCATGGCAGATGACGTTCGCGTCCTTCTCGGATTCCTTCATCGGGGTCCTCGTTTTGCGGGATGTGGGTATTGTCATGTCATTTACGAGTTTATGTGAAATAACGGAGAGAGATGTTCTTAGAGACGTCCATCAGGATTGAGACTGTGTTGTGAGGAACCCGTCCTGCTGGGAGTTGAGCGGACTGCATCGGATCCCGATCGGGCTTCCCCCTCGTGGCTTCAAGGGCATGCGCGGCCGGAGGAGCATCTTGGTTGTGTAACACATGCGGGATTTCTCGGGCGAGAACGAAGACGGCCATCGCGACGAGAAACCCGGCAAACACTTTCCGCATGACCTGTTGATTGATCCGCTGGTTGATCACGTTTCCGATGATGGTTCCCACCACTCCGACCAGCAGGAAGATTCCAATCGTGTTCCAGTCCACGCTCAGGTGCAAGCCGGAAAGAACCCCAACATACTTGAAGAATCCGCTAAAGGATTTCATTGCAATGATCATCAGGCTCGTTCCGACGGCCAGCCGCATCGGGAGCCCCCCCAGAATGACTAAGGCTGGAACGATGAGAAACCCCCCTCCCACGCCGACAAGTCCCGTGAGGATTCCGACGAGGAGTCCTTCGAGAACGATCTGCCACAACGGATGCGCACGGGGATTCTCGTTGAGCCCCGAGGAACCTGGCAGGCAGGCTGTTTTCGCTGAGATGGGCTTCGATTTTCTCAACATCATGGCCGCCGCCACCAGCATGACGACACCAAACAGCACCAATTGGGCCGGACCAGACATGAATTTTGCCAGCCAGGCGCCAATGTAGGTTCCCCCCATTCCCGGAAGGCCAAAGAAGAGCACACTTTTCCAGTCGACCTGCTTCGCCCTTGCGTAGGGGAGCATTCCGATAAGGGAGATCCCCCCGACGATGGCCAGCGATTCGGCGATCGCAACTTTGTCGTGGTGTCCCAGCAGATACACCAACACAGGGACCGTCAGGATCGATCCTCCGGAACCGAGAAGGCCGAGAGTCAGTCCAATTGCCAAAGCTCCCAAGATCATTGTGACCATTGTCTCACCTCGCTGTTTCCTTCCCGTTCGGACTCATGCCGTCCAGAACGTGCGGCTTTGCCACGAGACTGGCGTCCGATTCTGACGAGTCCCGTCTGTCCGGAGAACGATGGGATCATTCCATTGAAGCGGCAGGGGGCTGACGCCCCCCGCTCGCCGTTGGAGTCACCAGCCGAACCGTCAAGGAGGATGCCCGCCCCGATTAAGATGCCGATGCGGTGACTTTCGATTCGAGCATCCTTCTTAGATGGGCCGCGGGAGGAGCCCCGACGACCCGATCAATCTCGCGTCCATTCTGAAAGAGGATCAGTGTTGGCATCGCTTCGACGTGGAGTGCTCGTGCCAAGTTCAATGACTGATCCACATCGACCTTGACAACCTTGGCACGCCCGGCGAACTCGCCGGCCAACTGATCCAACACGGGGGACAACATCCGACAGGGACCGCACCATTGCGCGAAGCAGTCCACAAGAACCGGTTGCGAAGAATTCAAAACCTCTGATCGGAAGTTACTCTCATTGACATGCTGTACCGTTTTCATCGCGATCTCCTTGCTTCTAAAAAGATTTGCACAGGGCGAAAATCATCCGCCGCAGCAGAGTCCACTCGATTGTCCAGGATTGCTCGAATCGGAAGCGGGGCAGGATTCCTTCACCTGATTCCACGGCATTTTCGCGAGGAGGAGCCCCATTCCACATGTGTCGGTGATTCCAGCGAACATCAGTCCGGCTCCGACAAAGGCGCTCAACCCCATCCAGTACGGATGGACAAAGACCCCGAGCGTCGCTCCCAGAAACGCCAGCAACCCAGCGGCGATCCGCACCTGCCGTTCGAGCGAGATCGCCTTCTTCCCTCGTTGCACAGGAAGACCTGCGGCGACCCAGGCGAGCGTTCCCCCTTCGACATTGATGATGTTCGTGTACCCCGCGGACTGGAAGGCTTCGCACGCTTTCTTGCTACGATTCCCTGAGTTGCAGATCACATACAGCGGTTTGTTGGTGTCGCGACCTGCCATGATGGTTCCAGGGTGAATCGTGTCCAAGGGGACGTTTCGGGCGTATGAACAATGAACCTCCCGGAATTCGACGGGAGTGCGAACGTCAATCACTTCCACCTCGCCTCGTTCGCAAAGCTCTTTGAGTTGTTGGACATTGATTGATCCATATGTTGCCGTTGTCATGATCGTTCTCCTGAGTCAGAAATCTGTGAGGGGGGAAGGAAGGCTGACAGCGAGTCGGCACTCGTGGAATACACCGCAGCCGGGTGCGGGCCAAATTTTGGCTACGGGCCTGTCAGCCTTCCTGGGTTCCATCAAAAAGGCAAATCCGTTGGGGCGAGTCTTGTGTCCGAATCACGAAGCAGATGTTTCCGCAACGGGAGCCGACGTCTCCAGACCTGTGGCTTGCCATGCCTTGAAGCCTCCCACGAGATCCATCACGTTGTTGAACCCAGCCTGTTCCAACAGACTCACGGCAATCGCGGAGCGATAGCCTCCCTGGCAATGGACAGCCAGCGGTTGATCCTTCGAGAGTTGGTCTACTCGTTCGCGCAAATGGTTCAATGGGACATTGACGCTTCCGTCAATATGACCAGTTTCCCATTCCTTTTCCGCTCGGACATCAACGATGATCGGGGGGCGCGCCCCGTTTCGAAGATCCGCCAAAGCGGGTGCGGTCACACGTTCCGTTTTGGTGATCAGGTCCTCCCGGTCTCCGACGGAGGCCATCCCTCCATCGAGGTATCCCGCGACATTATCAAACCCGATCCGCCCTAATCGCATCACCGCCTCTTCCTCATTCCCCGGATCGGCAATGACCACGATCGGTTGGTCATGGTTTAGGATCGTGCCGCACCAAGTGGCGTATTTGCCATCGAGAGCGATGTGCGTGACATTCCGAAGATGAGCCCCTTCGTAGTCGATCGCGTCTCGGACATCGACGACTTGCGCACCACGGTTCTGCAGCCGCAAGACATCCTCCACCGAGAGTGGCTTCAGAGAGGCCGTCATCGTCTTTTCAAGACTGGCACGATCTTTCCGGTTCAAGATCGCGTCGTGCACGAAGTAATCGGGAGCTTCCGGTTGATCTTCTGTCACAATGGCTTTGAATTCCTCGCGACTCATCGGCTGTAAGGCGTAATTAAACTTCTTCTGCTCGCCGATCGTTGAGACGGTGTCTTTGGAGAGTGACTTTCCACACATGGAACCCGCTCCATGTGCCGGATAAACCAGAGTTGAGTCCGGAAGTTCCTTGAGACGGTTGACGGAATCGTACAACATGTCGGCAAGCTCATCGGCAGTGACCCCAATCGATGCGAGCAAGTCAGGCCGTCCGACATCACCGATGAATAGGGTGTCTCCAGTGAGAACAGCTTGCGGCAAGCTGTCACTTTCGACCAGGTCATAGACCAACAGGGAAATGCCTTCGGGCGTGTGACCAGGAGTTTCCAGCACCTTCAAACGGATGTCGCCAAACTCGACGACATCCCCGTCTTTGACGGAATTGAACTCATACTCGGCTTCGGCCCGGGCTCCGAGGTAGATGTGGGCTCCGGTCTCTTCACGGAGTTCAATATGCCCAGCGAGAAAGTCGGCGTGGAAGTGGGTCAGGAAGACATACTGAATTCTCCAACCTTTTTCGGCGGCGTCTTCGAGGTATTGCTCGATATCACGTTGAGGGTCAACAATGGCAGCCACGCCCGTCCGTTCATCGGCAATCATATAAGACGCATGGGCCAGGCAACCAAGATAATACTGCTTGAGAAACATCGCTCATCTCCTTTGATTTGAGCCCTGTTTGAGGATGTTTCCGAACATTAGCAATCTCAGTGCCGAACTTTGGTCTCACTTGTTGTTTGTGTCCCAATTCATTTACTGTATTGTTTTTGCGTCACTTTTTTTATGAAAAATGACACGCCAAAGTCGGTCGAAAGTAGCGCGCTAACCACATCTGCGAGGATAGCGCTAAGGTAGCGCTATCTGATTCAAACGAGAGCGTTCAGGATCGAGGTTGGGGGATGATCAGAGAGAAAGCGATGTGATCAGATCATCGAGGGGATTTATCGCCGAAAGAGGAACAGGGGACGCACCTGTTGCATCGTGAAACTCGAGATTGAAAGAGATTTGTGACCACCCTCGCGTCGCGGTGTACAACGTAATTGAGTCGTGATCGCCGTCACACCGGGTCGGTTTGTCGAACGGTGATTACGTCCGGGCAAACAGTTCGGCTTGCATGGCTTCCCAGTCCTCGTAGGAGCAGATGACTTCGCGGCATTTCGAGCCATTGTAGTCCCCGACGATGCCATCTTCGGCCATGTGGTCGATCATCCGGGCGGCGCGGCCATAGCCGACGCCCATCGCCCGTTGGAGGAGAGAGACGCTCCCACGGCCTTCGCGGAGCACGATCTCGACCGCTTCGGAGTAGTTGTCGTCCCGTTCCTTGGATCCGGAACCGCCTGCTCCTCCCGCCGCCGCAGCAGCCGCGGCGTTCTTGGTCGCCTGCTCGATCTCGGGGCTGTATCGTGGCGGGTATTTCGAGTAGAAGTCGATAATTGACGCGACTTCGTCATCGCTGATGTATGTCCCCTGGGCACGGGTCAGATTGCTGGTTCCTGGAGCGAGGTAGAGCATATCGCCGTTTCCGAGCAAGCGTTCGGCGCCCATCTCATCCAGCACAACGCGGCTATCAGTCCGGCTGGCAACCTGGAAGGAAATCCGCGCCGGCAAGTTGGACTTGATCAGACCGGTGATCACGTCCACCGTCGGCTTTTGTGTCGCAAGAACGAGATGAATCCCGACGGCCCGGGACTTTTGAGCCAAGCGAATGATCAGCGACTCGACTTCCTTCCCGGAGGTCATCATCAGGTCGGCCAT
>JAGQQQ010000315.1 GCA_020426125.1 Planctomycetaceae bacterium | reverse complement strand
CAGGGCGGATCGATGATCTCCGCCAATTCAGCCACAACGAATGGTGGAGGAATCTTCAACGATGGCGGCGTTTTGACCATCACGAGTACCACCATCGGCGGAAGCTCAGCCGCTGATGGCAACGTCGCCACCGGATCATCAGCCACCGATGGCGGCGGCGGGATCTACAGCACCGGCGGAACGGTCTCGATCTCCGGCGGATCCCTGATCGCCTACAATGTGGCCAGCGGATCGTCCGGGTCAGGCGGAGGAGTTTTTCACCTTATCGTCTTGACGACCATCGCGTCCACCGAGATTCAGAACAACACGGCCAATCATGCCGGAGGCGGCGTGGAGGTCGTCCATGGAACGGCCAATTTTAACCCCAGTGGGAACATCCGGAACAACTCGGTGTTGGGCATCTCGGGGATGTCCGGGACGGGCAATGGAGGCGGGCTGCACGTTTTTGGATCGAGCGGGACAACGGTCACGTTCAACAACACCATCATCTCCGGCAACTCCGCCAAGAACGCAGGGGGCGGTTTGTGGAATCAGACCGGTTCAACGATCAATGTCATCTCGACTCAGATCCTTGCGAATACCGCCAGCGGGACCGGCGGGGGGGGCATTTTCAATAACGGTGGAACCGTTGTGATGAGCCCAGGAGCTGGTCCCGGATCGATCATCAACAATCTGGCTCCCGGTGCTAGTGGATCAGGCGGGGGAGTTCACTCGATCGGCGGATCGATCACAATTGACGCGACCGGCTCCAAGAACGCGATTGTCATTCGAGCCAACCAGGCAACGACTGACGGGGGGGGCGTCGCAATTACGGGCGGCGACCTCTCGCTGAATCTCGTCGACATCAAGAGCAACTCCGCCGGCGCCAGCGGCGGCGGAATCTCGCGCTCCGGGGGAGGCTCCTTCACGCTCTCCAATATTAATATCGACAGCAACACCGCCAGCGGCAACTCGTCCAGCCAGGGAGGTGGGGGAATCTTCAACAACGGGGCCACCCTGAACCTCGATAACACGGTCAGTATCACCAACAATTTGGCCAACGGAACAAGCGGTTCAGGTGGCGGGATTTTCAACAACACTGGCGGAACTCTCACAGTCGTTGGTTCGACGATCACTGGCAACACGGCCAACCACGCCGGAGGTGGCATCGAAGACAACTCGGGAGCGGGCCTCGGGGTGACGTTGACCAATGTCACGCTCAACAACAACGTGGCAGGCCCATCGGGCTCCGCCAATCCCGGGAATGGTGGCGGTCTGCACGTGACCGGCGCGGGAGATGTGAGCATCACCGGGGGAACCGTGAGCGGAAACACAGCCGCCAATGAAGGAGGCGGACTGTGGAACGGGGCGGGAACGATGACGGTCAGCAAAGCGGCCATCTCCAGCAACACAGCCGGAGTTGCCAACGCAACGGCGGGGGGAGGAATTTTCAACGCTTCTGGCGGAACGCTCGACGTCAGCGACAGTTCGTTTTCGATGAATGTCGCAACCAACGGATACGGCGGAGCAATTGGCGATGCCTCCGACATGGTTGTCAATCTGAACGATGTCTCGTTCGACTCCAATAGCGCCGAGGTTGGCGGGGCTCTGGAGACAATCGCGGAGACCAAGATCACAATCGCAGGAGGGACAATCACGAATAACGTGGCGACCACCCAGGTGGCCGGAGCACTGGCATTTGGAGGAACCGGGACGGTCGTGACCATCAATGGCACCACCCTGTCGGGCAACTCGGCCCCCATCGCGGCGGGGGCCATCTTCAACAGCGCGACACTCACCCTTCAGAAGGGAGTCACCATCACGATGAACCAGGCGACTGCCGGATCCGGCGGCGGGATTGTGAACAATGGAACGCTCATCGTTGATGGATCGTCGGTGACAGATAACCTTGCTCCCAACGGGGACGGAGGAGGGATTCATAGCGTCGGGGCATTGACCGTCCAAAACGGCTCGACCCTCTCTGGAAACTCCGCTTCCGGCGAGGGCGGGGCTATCTGGTCTGGATTTATGGGCGCGAACATCTCAGGTTCAACCATTAGCGGAAACACCGCGAGTGGCTCCGGCGCATCAAATGGCGGTGGCGGCATCTTCAATGATGGAGGCTTACTCACCGTCGATGGCGGAACCAGCATTTTCGCGAACATTGCGAATGGAGCCACCGGCAACGGAGGGGGCATTCTTAATAGTGCCGGGACCGTTGATCTCACAAGTGTCTTCTTAATTGGCAACAGCGCCGCACATGCCGGGGGCGGGATTGAAAACCGAGCCGGAACCGTGACCCTGACCAGCGTCAGCCTGGGAGGGCCTACGGCCGGATCGGGCAACACCGCCGGAATCGATGGCGGCGGGTTGCATACGACCGGAGCGGGAATCGTCACGATCGATGGGTCAGCGGTCGTCGGCAATACCGCTGGGCAAGAGGGGGGCGGACTCTGGAATTCCGCGAAAGGGGCGTTGACGATCCTAAACGTGACAGGTGCTGTCCTGATTGATGGCAACGCCGCCAATGGGGCCGGCTCCACGCAGGGAGGCGGTGGCATCTTCAATGCCGGGGGAACCGTCAACATCGATGGCACCAATGCGGGGGGCTCGATTGCCATCACGAACAATGTGGCAACAGGATCGTCGGGTTCAGGTGGGGGAATCTTCAACGATGTCGACGGGACAGTGTTTGTTGAGTCGGCCGACATTTCCTCTAACACGGCCAATCGCGCGGGAGGAGGCATTGAAGACAACTCCGGTTCGGGCGGCGGCGTGACGTTGATCGGAACCAATCTGACGTCCAACGTGGCCCAGGGCGGGAGCGTTCCCGGGAATGGGGGCGGACTGCACGTGACGGGCGCCGGGGACGTCACAATCTTGGGCAGCAACATTCTCAATAATTCAGCCGCCCGCGAGGGAGGCGGCCTTTGGAATGACTCCGGCACGATGACCATCGACGGCACCGACGTAAGCAGCAACACCGCGAGTGGGGATGCGGCGGACGATGGAGGCGGAGGTGTCTTCAACAACGGGGGGACACTCGATCTGGGAATCTTCGCGATGGTCAATCTCAACTCGAATGTCGCCAACGGGATCGCAGGCTCCGGCGGTGGGATCTTCAACAATGGGGGATCGGTCACCCTGAATAATGGGTCTGCCATCAATGCCAATATCGCGAATGGCCCCGGAGCCGGAATCTTCAACACGGGCGGCACTGGCACGACGCTCAAACTGACCAACACCGCTGTTTCCTTCAACACGACCTTGGATAACGGTGGGGGAATCTACTTCGACGGTCCTGGAACATTGTCGATCACCGGAGGAACTCTCTCCAATAATGCCTCCTCTGCAAACGGAGGCGGGATCGCCATTTTCAACGGCAATCTCAATGCCAGCGGAGTCGTGTTGAACGGAAACCAGGGACAACAGATCTATGCGTCGAATGCAATCCTAGTCTTCCTGAACGCCGTGACTGCGCTCGGCATGGAACTTGGCCTGGAAACCCATGACACGTCTTCTGTCGTCATTTCTGGGGGAACCTATTCCGGGGTTCTGGCACAAACCACTGGCAACGTAAGCACGATCGGAACGGTGACATTCACAAACGACGTGAGTCTCCAAACGACGGGTGCCGTCAATGTTCTCTCTGGAGGTTGGGCGGGAGATCCCAATGTCACTCTCTCCCCTGGAACGGTGGCAACATTCGGAATTGGCACAAAATTGACCTACATAGGCACGACCACCCTGACCTCAGGGACCACACTGGTCAACGGAACCATCGACGACTCCGGCGGGCCGGTCACCGTGCAAAGTGGCGCGACTTTGGGAGGCACGGGAACCATCGATCGAGCGATTAACGTGGATCCGGGAGCGACGGTGGCTCCGGGGTTGAGCCCCGGGGTTTTGAACACGGGCGATGCCAGCTTCAACGCTGGGTCAGTATTCAGTGTGGAAATCGACGGAGCTGTCGTCGGGACCGAACACGATCAACTGAATGTGGCAGGCAGCATCGATCTGGGGTCCGCCGACTTGAATGTGGTTCTCGGCTTTGTCCCCACAATCGGTGACAGCTTCGTCATCGTGAACAATGACGCCGCCGATGCCGTGACGGGAACATTCAACGGCCTGGCCGAGGGTGACATGGTGGTGATTTCGGGAACTCAGTTCTCTATCACGTATGTTGGTGGAGATGGCAACGACGTTGTGCTGACGACGGTCGGCAACAGCCCCACCGATATCTCCCTTGCCAACGGGACGATTCCTGAGAATGCCGGGATGAACGCCGTCATTGGGACGCTCTCTGCGACAGATCCCGATCCGATGGAGACCTTCACCTTCTCTCTCCCGATGGGCCTGGACGACAACGCCCTGTTCAATATCGATGGGACTGCACTCCGTGCCAATGACAGTTTTGACTTCGAATCTCAAAGTTCCTACTCGGTGACCGTCCGTGTCACGGATTCGGCCGGTTTGATGTATGAAGAGCAATTTACGATCACGATCATCGATGTTCAGTTCACGCTCTCTCTCACGACAACGACGATGTCCGCCACGGAAGGAGGCACCATCTCCGGGACGGTAACAAGAACCGGTTCCACGACGCAGCCCTTGGTTGTCACACTTGCGAGCAGCGACACAACAGAGGCCGCTGTCCCTGCGACCGTGACAATCGCGACCGGACAAGCCTCCGTGAACTTTGTGATTCAGGCGGTTGATGACACGTTTGCCGATGACGCGCAGCCGGCCGTCATCACGGCGTCCACGAATGACGCGAAGAACTCTCAGGTCACGCTCACAATCAATGATAATGATGTCTCCGGCGATGTCGACGACATCCTGTTCTTCGACGAGGCCTCTCGACGATTCAAACTGGGAACGAACACCGGAACCGGAATGGATTGGTTTCAGTCCAACGCGCTTCCCTCTCCGGGCAAAGGTTTCGACAGTTTTGTCGGAGACTTCGATGGGGATGGCGACCTCGATGGCGCAGTCCGAAACCGGGACAACAACATCACAAATGTGTTCCTGAACAATGGCGATGGAACCTTAACCATTCCGCAGTCACGAGGAACCATCGGAACCGCAGGGTCCGCCGGATTCTTCCAAGTCGGCGATTACGATGGCGACGGGGCCGACGAAGTCCTCTGGCTCTATCTCGACGGGACGAATGCCGGTGACGTGTTCATTAAACGTCTCACGCCCGGTGCACAGACATTCTTTATGGTCCGGGCCAATCCCGACTACGACACGTTCATCACCGGGGACTTCAACGGCGATGGATTCGATGATCTTGTCGGACTTTTCGACAATCAGGCATTGACCGCGACGAATATCATCCCGTTCTTTTCCATCACCTCGAACAACCCCAATCTTCCCCGGAGACTGCGCCCACTGACGAGCAATCCCGTTTTGGGGACATTGGGCAAGGCCGTTTTGGGGGATGGACTGACAAACTTCCTGGCCACAGATCTGAATGGCGACGGCAAAGACGACATTGTCGCCGTCACCACGGACGGAACCTCACCCGGACAGGTGCTTCATTCAACGACAACCGGCAACATGGCCGGAGATGGAGTCGTCTTTGTTGGAGTCCAGCGGTTCGTGTCGTCCAGCCGTGGTCCTCTCTATCAGCCCGCCCAGTTTCCTTCGCCAATCCTGTCAGGCCATTTCAGTGACGACCTGCTCGGGGATGTCCTGGCGATCGACCAGAATGGCCTGTTTCAGGTCGGAGTCGCGAGCCTCAACCCGGCATTTCTGAATCCCGTGGTTCTCAGCAGTCCATCACAGAACTTTGGTTCTGGGATTGCCTCTGAGGACTACTTCGTGGGTGACTTCAACGGCGACGGCTACGACGATCTCGTGGTGCTGCAGACCGATGCGACGGTCTACTTGTCAGACGGTTCTGGATTCGGAGTTCCCCTCGACTTCGGCCCGATTATCGGCGGGGGCGCCGGCCAGATTGGTGCGATTGCCGTCGGGTAAAACCTTTTTGATTCCGCGTTGGTCTGCCGTTCACCCAGGATGAGATCGAAAACCTCGAACCCAGATGCACGGGAGTCCCCCTCCCCATCTGGGGTTGATTTCATGGGAACCGAGAATCGGAGCACCGATCGAACGACGAAGTGTCACGGAATCGCCTCCGCATTCCATACGTCGGGGGGCGATCGCTTCCTTTTGATCAATTGCCAAAACGATGGCCAACAATCACGATGCGGAGGTTGTGGATTCACAGGTCTCCGCGTCCTGGAGGCGATCAGAAGTTGCAAATCTCTTTGGCTCGCTGCCAGATCACAATCGCCGCGACCACTCCGCAGGTGATGTGTGCCACGACCACGGCGGACGTTCCTAGACGAATCGTTTGAAGCAAACCATTTGAAAGGTGATGCTCAAACTCATTGGCAACACGCTTCAGCACCTGATGGAATAACTCCGCCGACAGGCCCACCCCAAGTGCGAGGATGAGGACAGCCCATTCCATGGCCGACAATTGCAGCACCGCCGCGAACAATACGGCAATCACCGCCACAAAGAAGAACACAAACAGCGTGCTGTCCGCGCGGATGCCGACGCGGAAACCGGTCTCCGCGTCTACCAACCGCTGCCGCCATGCCGGCCTTCTAATCGGACGCATCGACTTTCGTTCGGCCACAACGTCGGTGCTCATAGGGGACTCGTCCGTCTTTCAGTCTACCCACAATTGATGTTCGATGAAGTGATGTGTCTTTGCGGGACGGCGCTTGCCGAGAATTCCTGCTCCATCCTGCGAGCGTCGGGATCGAGTTTCGATGATTACTGCAGATACTACGCGGCGCGGCGTTGGGATTCCGGTCGAGACAGTTTGGCGACGGTGGCTTCCACGATCGCTTCCGAGTTGATGCCGTAGATTCCTCGCAGGTAATCCTGACTTCCCACGACCGAGGAAAATCCGGCCCGTAACCCCACACGATGGAAGAACCCGGGAGCGACACCAAGCTCCATCAGCGACTCCGCGACCGCGCCGCCGAGCCCGCCATCGATTGTGTGTTCCTCAACCGTGATGATTCCCTCTGTCTCTCGAGCGGCACTCACAAAGCATTCAACGTCGAGTGGCTTGACCGTATGCACACTGACGACGCGAGCCGTGATTCCCTGGGTCGCCAGTTCGTCCGCGGCTTTTAAGGCCTCCGCGAGGACTCCTCCAGTCGCTGCCAGGGTGACATGCCGACCATCTCGGACAACACGGGCCTGGCCGAGTTTGAATTCCTCTCCATCGCGGTGGGTGTCCCCCGCTGTCGACTTGTCCAATCGGAGATAGGAGACTCCTGGCGAGTAGGCGACGGCTTCCGTAATCTCCGAGGCTTCCCAGTCGTCACAAGGGGAGGCGACGATGGTATTCGGCAGCGACCTCATGATCGTCAGGTCTTCTGTCGCATGATGGGAAATTCCCAGCGAGCCATAGCTAAATCCACCCCCAACCGCGACCACATTCACATTGCAGTCATGATACGCCGCATCGTTGCGAATCTGCTCCAGGCACCGCATGAAAGTGAAATTCGCAATTGAATACGTGAACACAATGTGTCCTTCGAGAGCCATCCCGGCTGCGAGACCGGTCATGTTCTGTTCGGCAACGCCCGCATTCAGGAACTGCTGTGGAAATCGAGCGGCGTAATCGTCCAGCACCTTAAAACCGAGGTCACCGGTGATCAGCATGATCCGTCGGTCTCGTTCAGCAAGTTTCGTCAGACGTTCGATGAAGATGTCACGCATAGTCGCGTCTCGTGCTAATTGTGAGGGATGTTCTTAGGACAAATGTCCCGTCGGGCGGAGGAGTGGGAAGCAATTCGTGGGTAGGGAATACGGTTGTCATGGAAGGTCTCTCGGAATGTCGCGATTCCTATTCCGTATTCACGCTCCCCTGAAGCATCAACTGGACTTGAGCGTACTTCAAGGTGTTCAAGGCGTTCGAGCGTGCGGCAATCGTTCCTACGCACCTTAGAAACCATCAGGCCGACTTCTGGAGTTCTTCGAGCGCTCGATCGAACTCTTCTCCACGAGCGGTGCGATAGTGCCAGAGAACAGTGTTTTCCATAAAGGAGACACCCTTCCCTTTGGTCGTATGCGCTAAGACACAAGTCGGCTTATTATCCGTCCCAGGTTTCAGCAGTGTCTCTTCCAAGGCCGCGTGGTCATGTCCGTCGACCTCTCGAACATTCCAGCCAAAGCTCTCCCATTTCATTGCGAATGGTTCCAAGGCCAATGTCTCCGCAACGGGAGCCAAGCTTTGAATTTTGTTATAGTCAATAATGGCGACCAGATTGCTTAACTGATGGTGGCCAGCGAAGAGGATCGCTTCCCAATTGGAGCCCTCATCGCATTCGCCGTCGCTGAGGAGAACAAAGACGCGATGGGCGGCCCCTCGCAACTTGGCGGCGTAAGCCATCCCGGTTCCGACGGAGAGTCCATGTCCCAGAGAACCGGTCGAGAACTCGACCCCGGGAATCCCCTTGTGCGAAACGTGTCCACTCAGTTTCGAGCCATCCTGGTAATGCGTCTGCAGCCAGTCGACGGGAAAGAAACCGGTCTCCGCGAGAGCGGCATAAATTCCCGCCCCGGCGTGGCCTTTGGACAGGATAAACCGATCACGGTCCGGTTTCTTCGGATCGTTAGGATCGACATTGAGCACGGAACCGTACAACGTCGCGACGATGTCCGCCATGGACATGGCCGCCCCCACATGGGAACTGCCGCCACGACTGGTCATCTGCAGCGCGTGAATCCGAATCTTCTTGGCCAACTCTTTAAGTTCGGGCATGTCGATTCCGTAGTTTGTTACGAATGAAAGAGATCCCCCGACCGTGGGCCGGGGGGAGATCAATGACACTACGCGGCGCGGGATTTGACACCGGTTGCGTAGAATTGTTCCACGCAATCACAAACGTAGTGAATGTCTTCATCATCGAGCATAGTGTTCATCGGCAGCATAATGCAGCGAGTGAACATCTTCTCGGTGAATGGAAGTGAACGGTTCAGCTTCAGTTTCGGGAACTGATGGACTGCCTTTCCGCCCCATTGCACCAGTGTGCCGATGTTGTTGTCACGCAGGTGTTGGCGGAGGCCGTCGCGGTTGTCGCACTCGATCTCGTAGTTCTGGAAGATGTCGAAGTGGCGCGGATCACTGTCTGGACCAGGGGGAAGGGTCATCCCGGGTACAGTCCCCAAGCGAGATTCGTACATCCGGGCAATGTCGCGGCGACGTTCGATATCTTGTTCATACGTTTTCAGTTTGTAGTCGAGGATCGCTGCCTGAAGGTTGTCGAGACGGCTGTTCAATCCCCACATGACGACTTCGCCGTCGTGATTCCGTCCATGGTCGCGGAGCAGCATGATCGTTTCGTAAATCTCGTCGTCGTTCGTGATCAGGCAACCGCCGTCTCCGAAGCAGCCCAGTGTCTTTGCGGGATAGAAGCTGATGCACATTCCTTTGCCGAAGGTTCCGGCACATTTTCCATCAAACTTGGAACCGAGTGCCTGAGCGGAGTCTTCGAGGATCATGAGGCCATACTTGTCAGCAATCTCCTGGATAGCTTCCATGTTCGCGGTGCGGCCATTGAGTTGCGTCGGCATGATCGTATTGGTCCGCGGGGTGATCGCGGCCTCGATTTTCGTCGGGTCGATCAAGTGGTCCGCGCCACACTCGACGGGAACCGGTGTCGCGCCGGCGAAGTAGATTGAAGCGGGGGAGGCGACCATCGTGTGCGAGCAGAAAATGACTTCGTCCCCTGCTCCGATGCCGGCGGCCCGAACCAGGAAATGCAATGCATCGGTCGCATTGGCCATCCCAATGACGTACTTCGCACCAAGATATTTCGCGAGGTTTTCTTCGAATTGCTGCAGGTCCTTTTGCAGGATGAACGCTCCGCGACGGCAGACATCCTGGATGAGCGGCATCAGTTCCGCTTCGTTTTGGGTATAAAACTTCTGATAGTTAAAGAAGGGGACGTTGCGGGACATCGTGAGAATCCATTCTCAATGGGATAGGGACGGGGAGTTCAATAGGCGTTTACGCCGCGGCGGCGTGTCGTTCTCTAGCAATGTCAAAGGTGTAAACGAGAGACTTGGTCCCAGCATGGACTTCGATCTCCTGGGCTTTCTTCGCGCCGAGTGCTTCGTAGAACCGCTGCGCGGAGTCCTGAGATTCGCCGGTGACAATCCGAATTTGGTCAACATTTCGGCGGGCGAATTCCTGGCAGAGGGCCGAGAAGAGCCGTTTGCCGATTCCCCGCCGTTGCTGAGTCGAGGAGACGCAGAAGTTCAGGATTTCTGGTTCTGGTAGGCCGGAGTCATCCGTCTTCGAGGGATACAGCAGAGTCTCGGTGATGCGGCGAATTGTCCGAGGGGAAAACAGTCGCGAGATGATTGTCGGAGCGACGTGCCAGGCATGTCGCACGAGAAACTTTTTGTAGACTCCGCGCGTACTGACTGCTCCGCAGATGTAGCCGAGTGTACGCCCGTTTTCCCGAGCAGCGAAGATGAAGACATCCGGATTTTCGAGGATGGCCACATAGAGTCGCGTGAGGAAGTCCTGGCCGAGTGACGACAAAAACCCTTCGCGAATCTCTTGCTGATGCAGTGCCGCGATTTGTCTCAGGACACTGGGAGCAGAGTCGATCGTGATTTGTTCGATGGAGTAGGTGGGGGAACTCATGCCGCTTTTTGGAAAAAGTCGATCACCTTGTCGACGTATTGGTCAGTGACGCGGTGATGCAGGGGGAGGGAAACGACTTCGCGGGTCCGATTCTCCGCGTGAGCGCACATTTCCGGCTCAAAGCAGATCGCTTGGCCTTGAGTGGAAGGGATCGGATGGATGGGTGTCGAATACCATTCGGCCAGTTCGATATTCTGGCGCTTGGCTTCGCTGATGGTTCGCTGCTTATCTTCGACGCGAATTGGCAACCGAGCCAGGACGGGCCGTGTATCGGGATCGAATTCGGGGAGTTGAATCCCAGAGACGTCCATCAAGCCGGACCGGAGGCGTTCCACCAACCGGGTGCTGTGGGCCGCGTAGGCCTCGGCTCCGTTCTTGAGTTTGGCGGCGAGCCGTTTCTTCTGAGCGGGGGCCATGCACAAGGAAAAATCTTCGGCCACTTCCTGATCGGTCCCAATCGGGTTGTAGTTGCCTTTCGCCAGTTTCAACTTGGACAGTGAGTGGAACAGGCTTTTCAGCGGCCAGTACAGTGAGGGGCGATACAGGATGTTATGGATCTGATACTGAATCGCGAGTTTCACACGACTCGATAGGCCAGGAGTGTGAAAGCTGTCCAACTCCGCTTGAAGCGCCTTGCGAAGTTCGAGGTCGTTGACACGGGCACTTCCGCCGATGCCGGCAACGATGGGTTTCCCCCATTCATACGAATAAAACGCCGCGACACCGAAAGTTCCGACGCGCTGGCCATGAATCTCGGTATCCAGCGTATGGCAACAATCCTCGATCACGGGGATGCCGTATTCATCGGCGATTCGCATGATTTTCGGCATCTGTGCGGGAATGCCGAACGTATGTTGGACGACGATGGCTTTTGTCCGTGCCGAGATCTTTTGAGGAAGATCTTCCGGATCGAGGTTGTAGCCGTTGGGCTCGACATCAACATAAACAGGAGTCGCCCCGGTGGCAAGGATTCCTTCGGGAACGGCCACGCAGGTAAATGCCTGCGTCATGACCTCATCACCTCGGCCTACACCGAGGGCTTTGAGGATCGAGTACATCGCGACGCGACCTCGATAGTATGTCAGATTGAGCAGATCCTGATGGGACATCGCTAAGCCGCCTTTCTGACAAATTCGGGGATACGTTCGGGGGAACAGTTGGCGACGTCTTTCCCTTGCCACAGGGCGGCGAGTCCGCCGTGGAGTGCTCCAAGGCCGTAGCCATAGTGCGTGGTGGCGAACAGGAGCATGAGCGCGGGGGCCATCGTCCAGGCGTTCTCCGCCATCGCCGTCTTGACGCTCACGAACGCATTCAGCATCCAGTAGAACACGATGGGTGCCGCCATCACCGCCGCGAGGACGGGTGCCGTGAATGCCATGATCAGCGCCAGGATGTGCCAGAGAACAAAACCCGCGGGAAGCAGGTTTCGCCAGGACTTCATTTTTGTGTCAGTAAAACGAGATGCGTAGTAGAGCCAGTAGGAACCCTGATAGTTCCATTTGCAGTAGGTCGACCAGGGTGTCCGCGGGAAGTAGGAACACCGAGCCTGTGGGACCAGAATGATCTTGCCCCCGATGGCACGCAGGCGTTCGTTGAACTCGCGGTCCTGGGTCCGAATCAGCTTCTCATTAAACAGACCGATGCGTTCAAAGACGCGACGGCGATAACAACCGCAGAAGACGGTATCGACTTCGCGAGGTTCGTCGCCGGTGACGCCGGTGCGGTACAAAGCATTGCCGACCGAAAAGGGATGGGAGATCGCGTGAGCGATGGCCCGTGACCAGACGGTGTCGCCGGGTTCCGTTTCCCGAATCCCGCCGATATTGTCGCAGTCGTGCTTGTACAGGCCTTCGACCAGGATCGGAATGTACTGCGTGTCGTACAAAGAATGGGCGTCGATCCGCATGACGACATCGGCGGACGTATTCGCAATCCCGAGATTCAGGGCCGTGGGCTTAATCTTGTCGGGGTTATCGAGCAGCCGAACGCAGGGATACTTCCTCGCATACTCCGCGACGATCTCGCGAGTCCGATCGGTGCTCATTCCGTCAACGACGACAATATCGAGCAAACGATGGTCGTAGTCATTCGCCAGCACCGAGTCGAGACAGCGGCCGATGTAACGCTCTTCGTTGCGGCAGGGGATAATGATCGCCAGCGGTCGGGGCACGATGAATCTCGTCAGGACTCGTGTTTGAAAACTTGTGAAGTGAGACGTCATGATACTTCGCAGCGCACTTGAGGTACGCTGCGAAACGTCTACGCAGCGCGGCGAACCTCGGTCGCGGGTTGATCGCCGTATTTTTCTTTGTAAGTCTGCGGATGGCCAAAATGCCGAATTTCCGGCGGGAGCCAACCCTTCTGGGTGAGCTTGGCAAAGGTGTAGAAAATGATCTTCATATCCGTCCAAACGGAATGTTCCCGGGCGTACTTCATCTGCAATTGAAGCTTGGTGGGACGGATCAACTCCGCGTAGGCGGCATCGGCGTCGGGAGCGCCATCGAGGACATGGCCTTCGTCCGAGTTCCAGATGGATGCCCAATCGGTAATCCCAGGACGCATATTTAGAATGATCTTCTCTTCGTCGGTGTACATATCGACGAATTTCTGGACTTCGGGGCGGGGACCGACAAAGCTCATCGTGCCCAGCCAGACGTTGAAGAGTTGCGGAAGTTCATCAAGCTTGTACTTCCGCATGAAGTGGCCGATTTTGGTGATGCGGGGGTCGTGTCCGGCGGTGGACGCGGCGCCAAGTTTTTCGGCATTCACGACCATCGAACGGAATTTCATGATCCGGAAAGGTTTGTTGTGCCTGCCCACACGGACACCACAGTACAAAACGGGGCCGGGAGATGTCAGTTTGACGATCGCAGCGAGGGCGAGTATCGCGGGCCCCGCGAGGAGGATCCCGATTGACGAGAGCACGATGTCGAAGCACCGCTTGGCCATGAGGACATCCTTTTCCACCGGACTGGCCGGCCTGAATTCCGTTTCTCCCGGGGTGAGCACGTCACCCGTGGAGAGCCCGGAGTTCCTTCTCCGGGCATCAACGCGCGGAATGTAATCGCGTGTGCGAAAACAGGTCAAGATGAGTCCCAGTTCCCGGAAACCCCTTCCCGAGAAGGAAGTCACCGTGTTCCCAGCTTGCCCCCGTTTCCGGGAAAGGCGAAACTCCCGGACAACGCTCGAATTCACTGGAGACGTTCCGCGATCGTGGATGGAGATCTGTCGCGGCCGTCCTGACAGGAGGGATTTTTGGCCATGGACGACTTTGATCTCACAACACACGGCATCACCGTCAAAACGGTGTATCGCAATCCGTCTCCCGCCTATCTCTACGAGGAGGCGATTCGGCACGAACCGCGCGCGGCGATTTCCGATACCGGGGCATTGATCGCGTATTCTGGCGAAAAGACGGGGCGGTCTCCCAAAGACAAACGAATCGTCCGGCACGAAAATTCGGAGCAGGACATTTGGTGGGGACCGGTTAATTTCCCGTTGGAAGAACGGTCGTTCATGGTCAACCGCGAGCGGGCGATTGACTACTTGAATACGAAAGAACGGCTGTACTGCGTCGACGGCTTCGCGGGCTGGGATCCCGAAACGCGGATTAAAATCCGGGTGGTCTGTGCCCGGCCCTATCATGCCCTGTTCATGTTCAACATGCTGATGCGGCCGACCGACGCGGAACTCGCGGAATACGGCGAGCCCGATGTCGTGATCTACAACGCGGGAGGATTCCCCGCCAACCGGTACACCTCGGGGATGACTTCAAAGACCAGTGTGGATTTGAGCATTGAGAACCGGGAAGTGGTGATTCTGGGGACGGACTACGCGGGCGAAATGAAGAAGGCCGTCTTCACTTACATGAATTACCTGATGCCGAAACGAGGCATTCTCTCGATGCACTGCTCGGCAACGGCGGAACCCGAGACATTAAAATCGGCGGTGCTGTTCGGACTCTCGGGGACTGGGAAAACGACTTTGTCCGCGGATCCGTCCCGACGGTTGATTGGGGACGATGAACACTGTTGGAGCGACACCGGCATCTTTAACATTGAAGGGGGCTGCTATGCGAAGGCCGTTTATCTCACTCGGGAGGCGGAACCGCAGATCTTTGATGCTCTTCGCTTCGGCGCGGTGCTCGAGAACGTGGTCTACGATCGAGCCCACCATCATGTGGACTTCGCGAATACGACCGTCACCGAGAATACGCGAGGGGCGTACCCCATCGATTATATCGAGAATGCGCAGATCCCCTGTGTCGCGGGGCACCCTGAGCACGTGATCTTTTTGACCTGTGATGCGTTCGGGGTGTTGCCACCCATCTCGCAGTTGACTCCCGAGCAGGCGGAGTATCATTTCATCAGCGGGTACACGGCGAAGGTGGCCGGAACCGAGATGGGGGTCACGGAGCCGCAAGCAACGTTCTCGCCCTGTTTTGGCGGACCGTTTCTGGTCTGGCATCCGGGAGCCTACGCCCAACTTCTCGCGGAGAAGATTCGCAAACACAACGCCCAGGTCTGGTTGATCAACACCGGGTGGACGGGCGGAGCCTATGGCACCGGCCAGCGGATCTCGTTGAAGCACACCCGGGCCTTATTGAATGCCGTCTATGCCGGGGAACTGTCCGATGCGCGCCGCGAGCGGGATCCGGTGTTTGGCTTTCAGGTCGTCGCGGAGTGTCCTGGCGTTCCAAGCGACGTACTGATTCCCTCGAATACTTGGGCGGACAAGTCCGGCTATCAGTCAACAGCCCGCAAGCTAGCGGGGTTGTTTCGGGAGAACTTTCAACACTACGCGGATGGCGTTGGGCCAGAGATCGTCGCGGCGGGGCCAGAGCTGCTTTGAGCAGGACTCGGTCAGGCTGAGCCAGACATTGATCGGGATCCGACAAAAGTGTCAGGCTAAGCCGGAACTACGGCGATCATCGGCTGACGCCATGGCGCGACGGTTCGGGGTCGCCCCTTCTTTCAAGTTGGCCGGAGCAAAATCAGCCCTGAGGAAGTCCCCAGGGCTGACGTGAGAATACGTTTCGACTCGATAAAACGGATCTGGACGACGTTCGACTAATTTGCCGCGGGCCCAAATGGCTCGAACTCATACCCTGGGATCGATTGCAGGATCGCGTTCAGCTCGCGAATCCAGTCGTCTTCGGTCCGCAGGACCCGGTCGATGTCATTCACCCGAATGAACGGAATCTGAGCCGGGTTGGCTTGGAGCGGAGCCAGTGATCCGTCTGGAACGTGCAACCAGGTTCCGACGTCCGGATTCAGTGGATCGTGCGGTTCGAAGCTGGAATAGATCACGTTAAACGAGTTGTTGCCAAGGAAATTGCCAAACGAGTCTGCCGCTGCCCCACCCATTTCGATTCGGAGTGTCGGATCGCTGAAGCCGAAGCTGGGAACCAGAGTGGCAGGACCGATCCCGAGGGGCTCCAGATTCTTCGTGGCATCACGTGCACGTCGTGGGATGGCGGCTTTGTTGTCCGGCGTTCCTGGGGCGACGTTGGTGTAGAAGACGTTGAAATTCAGGCCACTGACGTCGATCGATCCTCCCCGGTTGTTCTCGAATTGCAGGTCGATGCGAACCAGTGGATCAGGTGGAAACGAAATGTTCGGTGGCACAGTCGCCACGAATCCATCGAGGTAGAAGTCCCGACCGAAGTTTCCGGAGAACCGGTTGTCTTCGATCCGTGCTCTCACCCCACCCACTTCACGCGGCGTCGGAACCGATGGGGCCGGGAAGTTCAGCAGGCTGTTGATATCGGCCGTTGCCGTGCCGACTCGCATCACAAAGCCCCCCAGGGTGCTGTAAGGAAGTTCGGCAATGGGAACACCGCCTACGTTTTCGCCCGAGTCCTGGACCACCCCCCCGTTGTTGTCGACGATGTTCGACACAAAGATCAGGTCGGTAACCGGAGCATCCAACGGAGCGAGCGCGGGGACATCGAGGAATGGCGAAAAGACGTCTGGAGGAGCATCTCCGGCACCCGGTTGCAGGAACCCCCAGTTGAACAGTTCGTGATTGCTGTCAAAGTCCGGCAACCAGGTTGATGCCGTGTAACCAGTGTTGACCGCCCCGGCCGCCAGATCCCGGTTCTGAATCTCCACTTCCAGAGGAGCATTCACCAAGTAGAAGCCTTCATGCGTGTTCGAGAGAATCGCATTGTCCTCGAAGTTCAGGATCGCATAGGCCGTGCCTGGATCGATGTCGTTCCCTGCAGTCAGGATATTCACGCCGCGTCCGTTGTTGTCGATGATGCGGTTGCGATTCGCATTGAAGTTCAATGTCGCGAAGTTCGCGGTGATGATTTCGATCCCATCGCCCGTGATATTCACCGGGTTGATCGCACCAGCCGTCGCGTGGGACTGCGAGGCAAAGTCGAGTTCTGAATAAACCCCGTTTTCCGCGACCAGGTTGTCGTTGAAGTCGATCAGAGCCAATGCGGTGAAGGGGTTATGGATATTCAGACCGTCATCCCCGTTTCTCACGATGTCGTTGTTCAGGATGTTGATTCGTGAGGTGCGGACTTCTTCCGCACTGACGGAGAAGACGCCATCGGCCAGCACACCAAACAAAGGAGTTGAGTCTTTGTCGAGATAGATGTGAATCCCGTCCTCGGCGTTGTTGGCGATCAGGTTGTCGAGGATGTCCACGGTGGGCAGGTCCGGTTGGCCGTCTCCGTCCTGATCCGGAATCATGACCCCGCCGTTGTTGAAGCCTTCGATCAGGCGGGCGTCATTATCGGGATCAATGAAGTCGATTCTTCCCAGGGCGATCCCGTGTCCTTCGCGGACCACGTCAAGGACTCCGTTGCCATTGAGGTCTTCACCCGGATCGAGGACGGCGTTGCCGTTGGCGTCTTCGTTCAAGATGAAGCCGTTGTCGCGAATCTCGTTGAGTTGCCAGACCCCAAAGATCACCCCTTCGTCCCCGCCAGAGGCGGATTCGATATCGTCACGAGGTCCGGTGATCTGGAAGCTTCGACCTGTCGGACCACCCAGGATGTTGGTGTCCGTGAAGGTCCGAGCCTCGATCCCGCTCATCCGGTTCCCAGCGATGAGGTTCTCGCTGATGTCGACTTCCATGACGACACCGGCATCCGCTCGGAGTTGAATTCCGCGGCCCGCGATGCCGGCAGTGGCGTCGATGCCGGGAATTCCATCGTTGAAGTTACCGTTGTTCAGAATCTGGTTCCCGGTGATATTGAAGTTCAGGATTTCCTCGACGCCGAACGGGATCCCGTTGTTCTCGGCATCGATATCAATTCCGTCGTTGAGGTTATTCTGGATCACGTTGCCGGCGATTCGGAAATTATCGATCAGGGCATTGTCGGTGCGGCGAATCCGAATGCCGTCGCCGCTCGTTCCGACACCTGGGGTCCCGTTCTGAGCGATGATGTTTCCAGAGAAGGTGCCCGCGGGATCGGCCCCAATTGTCATGCTGGTGATGTGGGCGTCACCCGAGGCCCGAATGTCGATCCCGGGACCGGCATTGCCGAGGGTGTTGTCGTTCAGATCGCCGATGATGTTCTCGGAAATCACCGCTGTCAGCATGGCTCCCGGCTGAATGTT
>JAGQQQ010000314.1 GCA_020426125.1 Planctomycetaceae bacterium | reverse complement strand
GAAAAGCCGGTTTGTGGGTCCAGACAACGTTGGCTGGATTGAGGAAACTCATATACAAGTGTCGTGCCAAATGGCATCCCACCCTTGTTTCCATGACGTAAACCCTTTCCTGAAATAGAATTGAAACCCGACACAGAAAAAGAAAGAATCCGCAATCGGCAGCCTCCGCGCAGGTCAATTGGCGAGCAAATTGGCGTCCGGCAAATCAGGCGGACTTGAGAACCGTAAGCTCTTTGACGAGGACACGCTCCACGGCGGTCTCGTCGACCGTTATGCCTAGCCCCGGTCGTGAAAGGGCGGGAGCCAACCCACCCAGCCCGAACGTGAGATCCTCTTGCGTGAGTCGGTCCTTCACCAAGAAGCGGTCAAAGCTCCCTTCGACGGCCGTCAACCCGGCAATCGATGCCGCGACGTGCCGACCGGCCGCCGAAAGAATTCCCGTTTCTCCGACCTGACACCCGAGTTGACAGGTCATGCCGCTGTCGTGAGCCAGGCGTGCGAGTCGGAGGACGTTGAGGATTCCTCCACACTTTGAAATGCGGAGATTGAAGGCGTCACACCGTTGCTTCTCAATGGCGATCTGCCCATCGGACCATGAACAGAGCGATTCATCCAGCATGATGGGAATCGCCCATCTTCCCCGGGTTCCATCCAGATCTTGAATTTGGCCATGCGGGATCGGCTGTTCCGCAGACTCGATCCTGAGTCCATCGAACTGAGAGAGTCGCTCCGCGAGATGACCGAGCGTCCAGGCTTCGTTGGCGTCAATTCGGATCCGACATTTGCGGCCCATAATTCCGCGAACAAGCTCGACTAAAGACCGATCACTGACATCCTGGAAGCCAACCTTCACTTTACAGGTGCGGAATCCCGCCAGACGAAACAGCCAACATCGCAGCCGAACCTTCGAGAGCCGGGATCCGGTGATGGCGGCGCTATACCGGACCTTGGCAATCTCGTGACTGATCGTCTCCGCTTGAGCATGTTGACGAATCAGCTTGGAGATTGGCTCGCCGACGGAGCGGCCAAAGGCATCCAAAAGCGCCAGTTCCACGGCACAACGAACGCAATTCCCAAAGCAGTCTCGTTTCTCCGGAGGTTGAGATAGAGGCAGCCCGTTGATCAAGGCGTCGATCTCCTCGACCGAAGTGACTTCATTCGGCCATTTCCACGAGGCAAGCTCCTGAATATGCTGCCAGACAGACTCGATCGACTCGCCGGTCACGTAGTCCCGAGGCAGCGATTCTCCCCAACCGACGGTCCCATCGTCGAGTTGGCAACGGATCAGCAGCGTGTCGTTTTCCGTCCTTGTGTAGGACGCATGCCGAACCTCCTTCTTCAAGGCAATTCGCACATGCATGGCCGTCAGTTTGTGAATCTTCATGCCGTCGCAGGCGTTCGGCTTTGAGGAGAGAGGAATTCCGATAGAGAGTCGGAGAATTTGCTGTGATTCATCAAGAAACCGGATGATCCGAGTTTCGAAATCCGAAACTGAGAATCGACTCGGCTGCGGTGAGTTTTTGAATTTCGTACTGGTTTCGGATTTGTTCCTTCGGATTTCTCACAAACCGCACTGCACCTTCCGGGAGAACGGTCTAATACCGGAAGCCGATCCGTCCAATGAATCCGTCATCGATATTGAAGTCGGAACCGGCTCCGCGATACTCGACGTTGCGGTCAAAGATCCAGCCCGCTTCGATGAACGAGGTGACGGGTCCCGCTTCCCAGCGGAGACCACCGGTCAGTCGCCAGTCTTCAAATTGGGTCCGTTCTGAATCCGCGAACAGTTTGGGTTTGAGTTGATATGCTTCGACGTGGTACTCCAACCCTGCGTACAGCCACATCGGCACCCCAAACGGTGTTCCGACAAAGGTACTGATCCGAGCTTCGGGGAACAGCAGTCGAAGTTCCCAAAGGCTATTGGGACGGTAGACGACTCCCGCCCGGGGGATAACGATGTCATCGACTCGATCCCAATACTGCACGCCGAAAGCCCACATCCATTGGGGAGTCATCTGCCAATAGGCGACGGCATGGCCATCAAGCAAGACGGCGTCCATGTCAATTTGGCTGCGGAAGTCACTGGCCAGAGACGGAGTGAATCCGATTTCGTAGGTCCACCCGCCGATTGTGGGGGTCTGTAGCGCAAGTCCCAAACCGAAGCGATAGGCTCCGCCCGGCAAATCGAGTGTCGGGGAGCCGACCTCCGGACCTTCAAGCGATCGATAACTGAATTGCGGGGTCGTGATCTTTGTGAGGGGAGTTCCCGGGGGGAAATTCTCAGTCAACGCGGCTTCGACGTCAACGCCGAGGATCCCAAGATCCCCGGAATCAGGGCTGCTAGTCCCTGTTTTCGGAGCCCACCAGATGTCGTAGCGGCTTTCCCATCCGTAGCGACGGGGACGAACACCGTTGACACCGTAGGTCGACATCCCAGGACCTGGATAGCCTGGGGCAGCGTAGGGCTGCATCGTTCCACCCGCCCAAGGATCCTGGGTAATCGGCGCGGGGTATGCCGGTGTCGCCTGGTAGGCAAACGGATCGACCGTTCCCTGAGCATAGACCGGGGGAGCCGAGGCCACCGAATAGCTGCCAGTGATGGGCGTGGAAGTGGAGACGTACGAATAGAAGTCGGGACTTTGGGAACGAACGACCCACTCTGTCGACGGCGTGTTCAGCGCCGTCGCGAAGGGATCATCGCCCGCTCGGGCACAGGCAGCGCCGAAGCAGAGAACCGCCGTCAGGAGCAATGACGTTTTCACGGGACGTCCTTGTCGCATCGAAGGGAGGTGAATCGGGAGGGGGCTTGCGCGAGGGATCACGCAGGATTGGAAAGGGACCGGGATTTTTCGGGAAATCCGAAAATCGGTCAAGATCGACTCAAGTCACTCGACCCCGTCGACCGATGGCTGCGACGATCGGCGGAAAACGCCGAAGAGTTCGGCAGTTAGAACGATAGCCCAAGCTTCTCGGGCTATTGATTCCAGCCCTCGACGTAATCATCACTGAAAAGAATTTGAATTTTTTCGGCCCGGTTCGAGCCGTCTTCGAGAAGAATCTGGATTCCCTTTCGGATCTTCTGCAGCCGTTCATCCTGAAGTGCGGAGCCACTTCCCTCGGCCCGGGAAATCCGGTCCAATGCGGCTGCCATGTCCAGCAAACCACAGCGAAGTTCGAGGTAATGGCGTTCGA
>JAGQQQ010000313.1 GCA_020426125.1 Planctomycetaceae bacterium | reverse complement strand
GGAGGCCGTGGGTTTAGAGCGTACTGAGAAAATTGCCGAGGCTTCACCAGTCTTTTGGCCATCTGTTCAAATTCAGCATCAAGCCGTAGGCACGCATTTGCCATAACTCGGCCAGGCCGCCCAGCCTGTAATCGCTTTACGGTAAGAGACTTGCGGATCGTTGTGTGGTCGTTTTCAAACTCCAATACGGCAAGATTCGCCAGTCTTTCAGACATTTTTTTGAACTCGCGCGACAGGTTTTTGGAACAAATACCGTAGCCTCCTCGGTCCCGACTTTCCCGAGGATATCGACATGGCATTGCGAGGTTGGCTGGCAGGATTTCGTACTCGAATCGCAAATTTGCGTAATTCCAGGTGCCGACCTCGACATTCATTTCGGCGGGGGCACTTTGGAACTCTGCCCCATTCGGAGTCACTCGAAGTCCGGACTTTGCTGTCTTCCGTGCTAGGCTCCTTCGAAGGTCTCTCGTCTAATGATGCAGGTCAGAGTGCCTCTTTCAACGAGATGGCCTTAGCCGGAAACCAACAACTCCACTATTTTGAAGGTCCGGATGTTGTCCTACTGGCGGAGGCCAATGTGATGACCGGGGACTTCAATGGTGACGGTCTCGGAGATGCCGTTGAGGTGAGCGTCAGTGGCGGCCTTCGCGTCATGCTGGGATCACACTCTGGATTCGAAGTTGTTGCGGCTTGGGGTTCATGGACAACGGGAGCGAACGCAAGTGATCTTCGCGTGGGCGATTTCAATGGGGATGGTCTCGACGATCTCATCGCTCGGGGCGTGGACGGTCGTTGGCGCATCCAACAGTCGAGTGGTTCTGCCTTTTCGCAGGTTCTTGGCCCAAAGTGGGCAACGGACGGATGGGTAAATGGTGAATCAGTCGTTGGCGACTTCAATGGGGACGGTCGAGATGATGTCGGACTTCGACGAGAGACTGGACACTGGTATCTGCTGTACGGTGGCGAGATCTTTAGGACTGTCTACACCGGACGTTGGAGCGAAGACAGTTACGACTGGTTTGACATCCAGACTGGCGACGTCAACGGAGATGGACGGTCCGACATCGTCGCGAGGACTAATCTCGGGGGGTGGTTCTCACTTCAATTGCCATCCGGAAGCCGCTTTGGGATGAGACCGCTGAAACGGCTCAATCCTGACGCGACGTGGCATGATGCGACTGTTGCTGACTTCAATGGAGACGGTATCGATGACATCGGAACATGGAACGCATCTGGCGCCTGGTGGGTGATCGAAAACTCGTCCACCCAGTCGGGGTTGAGGAAGTACGGAGGGTGGGACGCTTCTCTAGACTGGAAGACAACCATCGCTGATATTGACCTTGATGGTCGGGCCGACATTGCTGGGTGGGTCGCAGCAACCGGCGAACTTCGACTTCTCGGAAGCACGGAGACCACCTTCAGAATCGATCAATTGAACGCGGACTTTCAGCTTCAAAGCGTCGGGGAGTTATTTGCCATTCCCGGCGGCGGAGAGTCTCTCGGGATCGCGCAGAAAGTTGTTGAGATCTACAACCGTGGCCGGACTGATATCGTTGGCACACTGGAATCGCTCATTGACGGAAGCTTGGGCATCGATCTTCCTCTTGTCCGAGAGTCCATCACCGACGCACTGGAGGTCTTTCAGAAGTATCGACAAGCGTTTGAACAAGGACTCCACGATGCACTATCGATAGACGAGTTGGAACAGGCCTGGCGAGCTTTAGAATCCGCAGGATTTCGGCTGGAGTACGCCGGGCGAACCGTGGATGCCCAAGGCGATCTTCTTCGTGTGACATTTGATCGTTCGTTCCTGAGTCAACGACCGACATTCAATGTAGGTGGTGAGACTCAGTTTTCGTACTTCGATGACGACGTCACAGGGCAACTCTCCGGCAATCTGAACGTCGAAGTGCCAGAAGTTGCCGTCTCGATCACTTTCGGCGTCGACTTGGTGAACGGACTTCCCGCCTTCTTCGTGTCGGACACCAGTTCCGTTTCCTTCACCGGATTGAATGGGACAACCGGAAATGTCGCTGGCAATCTTGCGATCAGAAATCTTGCCTATGTTGAAGCAACCGGCAGTTTGGCGATGAATCTTAGTGGGAGCTTGACTCTCCGAGACAGCGACTCCGACCACAAACTGCGGATCAACGACTTTGGTCGAAACGACGTCATGGTGGGTGACATTGATGGCCAGATTGTTCTCGATGGCTCTCTGACAACGAACGTTCCCGTCTTAGGCGACTTGACCTGGCAAGGGCAATGGCGGGCGAACTTTGACGAACCTCAGGGTGAAGCTCCACGGGCCCCGGAGATCTCCGGCGGGCTTCAGAACCTTCCGAGTGCCGTGGACGTCGAACGCGCTATTATCAACAGCTTCCTGGAGATGAAGGACAGCTTTCAGTTCCTGACGCCCATTGCGGGTTTTCTTGATACGAAACTTGATATCCTCGAAAAGTCGATCGCTGATCTCACGGGAGTCGGTGGCAAGCTTGGCTGGCTGAATGAAGGAGCCGACGCCCTCAGTTCCGTGAAAGAAGAACTCCGAGTGCTGGGGATTGAGATTATCGATGTCAATACGGCCACTGTCCAGAAACTCCTGACTGGCGAGAAAGTTGATCTAATCACATTTCACCAAGCAGATTCAGGCACGCTCCTGTCGGAGCATGCGGAGTTTCTCGTTGCCGCTGCACCAGTGGGTGGTTTGTTTGCGGTGACCGTGAGTGGAACTGTCGATGCCGAACTTGGGTGGAACTACGAGGTCGGCTTCGGCCTTGATACGACCGGCGTGTGGATTGATCCCCGGACGAGCATCGGAATTTACGGAAGCGTGAGTGCGGGAATCGAAGCGGAGTTGACGCTCGCAGGTCTGGTAGGATTGGAGATCGGTGCTGGAGCTGGCATGCAGCTATTCGCCGGTCTGGGGCTGCGGGATCCTGATGCAGCCGATGGCCGAATCTATATGGATGAAATCTGGAGGGGAGCGGAGGACTCGCGAAGTCTGGAGCAGGCAATTCTCGACGTGATCCATGTCAACATGCGTCTTGACGCTCAGGGATACGTGCGAGCGGCTTTGGATCTTCCGTGGCCGTTGCCCGATGTCACACTGGTCGATGAATCATTCAACCTGGGAGCGATTATTGACAGCCAGCAGTCAGCCGTTCAGACCCGTTCGCTTCGACGGCTCCCCCTCTCCGGGCAGGCTGGGCTCGCCATGCCGGCAAACCTCTTGAGCAACGGAACATTAGTCCTGACTGGGACTGAGGACCGGGACTACGTCGGACTCAAAAGGACAGCTGGGACCGTTCAGGTTCGCTGGGCGGGATTCGAAACGGCCACATTCGAAAATGTGACCAATGTCGTGTTCTACGGAAATGGCGAAGACGACAGCCTCACCGTGGATCAGGACTTTGACCTGCCGATTACCGCCGACGGAGGAGAAGGGAACGACTTTCTGATGGGGGGAACCCTCGGTGACACGTTATCTGGCGGAAACGGGAACGACGAGATCGATGGCGGAAAAGGGGATGATCAGATCAACGGAGGCGGGGGAAACGACATCCTGCGTGGCGGAGACGGCAATGACACCATCCTCGGCGGTGCGGATCGCGACTTGATCTACGGCGGCGACGGAAACGACAACCTGTCGGGCCAGGGTGGCATTGACGCGATTGAAGGCGGTGCTGGGGATGATCAACTGGACGGCGGAGAAGAATCCGATGCACTTTACGGGGGCGATGGAAACGATCTCCTCTCAGGCGGGAACGCGAACGACAATCTGTCCGGAGGAGCGGGTGACGATAGGCTCTTCGGTGGAGCGGCTGATGATGTGCTGGATGGCGGCTCAGGAAGCGATCTCCTCGAAGGTGGTTCCGGCGACGACCTGCTGATTGGCGGATCGGAAAATGACACGCTCAAGGGGGACGATGGCAACGATATCATTCTGGCGGGTTCTGGCAACGACTGGGCAAACGGGGGACGTGGCAATGACGTCATTCGAGGCGAAGCAGGAAATGATCAGCTCTTTGGAAGTCTCGCTTCCGATGCCGTTGTTGATGTGGAAGACCAGGACATTCTGCTCGGCGGCGATGGTCTCGACATCCTTCGTGGAGGACGCGGCAACGACAACCTCAACGGTGAAGCGGGGGCCGACGATATCAATGGCGAGGCTGGGGAAGATGTCATCATTCTCGACCTGACAACGTCGGCAGGGAGCATCCGAGACACACTTGCGGGAGGCGTTGATCGTGACACCCTCTGGATCTCGCCAGCCTATTCTCAGTCCAGTTCCATTTCTTCGGAAGCCAAGAATTTCTTTGGACAGCGAACATCGGAGATACTCGACGGAACGGATCCCGAAACGAAAACTGAATCGCAACTTCGCAGCGAAGCAAGTCAGCTTCAAATGCTTCGCGAAAGTGCTGCCACGAACGGGACCGGAGACAACAGGATCAAATTGAATCAGGTCAACGTCAACGACTTTCTCGTGGAACAGTATGACCCAAACACCAATCAACTCGTGGCGAAACTGGATTTCACACTGAGCGGAGGGATCGACACCGACCTGGAAACTATCACCATCGCCGGAATGGACGGCGACGACATCATTGAGGTCAGTGCCAACACAACACGAAACGTCATTCTCGATGGCGGCGACGGAAACGATACGCTCCTTGGCGGGAGTGGCCGCGACATCATTCGTGGCGGCAATGGGAACGACTCGCTTTATGGGAACCTGGGAGACGACGAACTCCACGGTGACGCTGGCGATGATCGACTCGAAGGAGGAGAAGGGACCGACCGGCTGTATGGTGGGGACGACGATGACACCCTGAACGGAGGGCCCGGATTCGATGTTCATTTCGGGGGGGACGGCGATGATTACATGACCGCCGGCCCTGGACCATTCGGAGACATAATGTACGGAGACTCCGGGGCCTCATTGTCTCCTGGAAACGACACGATCATCGGTGGAGACGGGAGTGACGTCATCTTCGGAGGCCCCGGTTCCGACATCCTGGAAGGTCGAGGGAGTGCTGACGTCATCCTTGGGGAGGACGGAAACGACACCATCCGCGGTGGAGCTGGAGCTGACTTCATCTTCGGTGGAAACCACAACGATATACTCTACAGCTTTACCGACGATCAGCAGCAGATCGACCAATTCGAACAAATGGATTGGAATCAACGCGCCGCCCAGCTCGATGACCATTTCGACAACTTGACCGATGACTTCTGGCTCGTCGATGAAGAGATCGACGCAATTGATATGCTTGATGGTGTTCCGGGGGACAAGAAAATCAACGCAATTACAACGCAAGGTGTCTCTTCGGTTCAGGCCTTGCTCACCGCAGCGATGACTCGACTCAATAGTTTGTTCAGCCAGATTGCATCAGGGGCAATCACTCGAAGTGAAGTGGACCGAGAGATCACGCACCTTTTGACACGAGTCTTTGTTCTGGATGGCCTCGACGGGATTGGAAAGCAGGACTTGGAAGACACCGAAGCCAATTTCCGAACTGCTTCATTCGATGCGTCGCTGTTGCCCTCAATTGAAGAACTTCAACTGAGAATTGATGAGCTGCTCCCTGTCGCTGGAGAGTTGGAATCTGCCAAGAACCACGCTCGCGATCTTCTCAACGAGATCCCATCGGAATACACGGCGGTCACCTCGGATCTTGTTGACGGGGGAGACGGAGATGATCACTTTTTCGGAACAAGGTTTTCAGAGCGATTCTTCGGGAACGCTGGAGATGACACCTTCCACCACTCTGAGGGCAATGATGAAATTGTGGGCGGAGCAGGTAACTTCGACGCATACGTCTTGGAGGCGACCGAACAGGACGACACGGTCATCATCTCGGGAGTGCAAGACGAAACCACAAATCTCGTCTTCGACGTCCAGCTGAATGCCTCGCAACCTCAGTCTCGTATCAGTCTGGCGCCTGATGTTGAGGGGATCGGCGTCTACGGTCTCGGCGGTAACGACACGATGACGGCCCTGCTCGGGCAAAACGCGCTCAAGAACGTCGTCTTTGATGGCGGATCAGGAAATGACACCATTGATGTCAGCGGAATTGAGTCCAAGTCCAAACTCTACGGCGGTCCCGACGATGACACCATCACTGGTGGGAAGTTAGACGACGAGATCTATGGCGGTTCAGGCTTCGACACCATTTTCGGTGGTCCTGGTCGCGACGAACTTTACGGTGAGGGGGAAAACGACATTCTCGACGGCGGAGCTGACAATGACACGATTTTCGGGGGTTCAGGCTTCGACACCCTTTTCGGCGGTTCAGGAGAAGACTATCTCTACGGAGAGGGGGACGGCGAGACATTTATCGGTCTCGGCGAGGGGGATCACTTTGATGGAGGAGGCGGAGATGACGTCATCACTTATTCGAATTACTCCGAAGGACTTTTGATTGATCTTGAGGCCGGATACGTCCGGAAATTGTCAAGTCAGACAGTCAACATCGATACTCTGACAAATATCCGAACGATCATCGGCACCGAGTTTTCTGACGTCATCTATGGTGACGTTCAAAATAATGTGATCTACGGTCAGGACGGAAGTGACGTGATCGATGGTCGAGGAGGCAACGACGAAATCTATGGGGGGGATCATGATGACGTCATCTATGGGGGAGGTGACCACGACCAGTTGTTCGGTGGCTGGGGGCGTGATGAGATTCGCGGCGGAGCTGGCGATGATGTGATTGATGGGGGCGAAGAAAGTGATTGGCTTCGAGGCGACTCCGGGAGCGACACAATCTACGGTGGCGTGGGCGGTGATGGCGACGACATCGAAGGTGGCTCTGAGGACGATACGATTGATGGTGGAGATGGAAATGACTTGATTAAGGGAGACGGCGGCAGCGACACGATTCAAGGCGGTGCCGGAAGTGACACAATCTACTTCGACCCGAGTGACATCGCGTGGAATTTCGAGGCGGTCATCGGAGTTCACACTGCCGTTCAAGCACGCGGGCAGTTCTTCATCTGGGATAATAGCGCCGGTTGGAAACATGAGTCGAACGGTACGTGGAAACGCTTCATTATTTCGAACAGCCACCCGATCATTGAGGCGAATGATCGTATATTCATGCATCAAGACAATCGCGCCGTGGGAGAATATGATTTTCAGAACGAGCGATGGGTGGACACCACCGGACCGGACATCATCACGTTTCTCAAAGCAGACGGACGCCTGTATGTCCTCCCCGACAATCGTGCAGTCTGGGAATTCGATTTCTCCGACAGCCGCTGGATTCAGATCACCTCATTAAACAGCGTGTCGTCGATCTTCATTCACAACGGAGTTCTTCATCGAGAGGACCTCCCAACGGGCCAGCTTCAGATTCGATACTGGCATCGCCTCAATGGAGAATGGAAGACCGGATTGTTTGAAGGCGTGATTCGCTTCTAGTGTTCGTGAGACACCAACGATCCCTCCAACCATTGGTCCCAGGGCAAAGGGGAGTCCCGACAAGTTCGTTTATCAGAAATCGGATGTTTCACATCTGGTGTCCTGCTCTTTGAGTATGCCGACCGCCCTGTCGATGTTTGCTCAATTCCGAGTTCGAGATGCTGTCCAGGTTGACTACAGACATCTGTGTCACACCGATACTTGCGTCACGTTTCCAGATGAGTGAAGCTTTTTGTCGGCAAAAGAACTTGAGTTTCTGGATCAGAGGACGCCTGCATGTCTGAGACGTGCCTGAGCGACGACGTGCTTCGCAATTATGGCTTAGGACTCATCGACGCGGAACAGATCGACAGAATTGCGGATCACCTCTTGGGGTGTGCGGCGTGCTCTCAGCGGTTTCAAGCATATGATGAGGATGCCGACCCGCTTCTCAATCTCCTGAGGGAGGACGTCGGCAAATCCATGCCCAGCGTCAACGTCGATAGGTTCATCGACAACCTCAGCTCCCGGACACAGAAGATTGACGCCCGGCCCGAAGCGAATCTCAGCTTTGAGTGCCCGCATTGCTGCAATCCGATTCAGGTCAAATGCTCCCCTGATGCCGACGAAATCACCTGTCCTGTCTGTGAGAGCACAATCGCCATCGAGCGGGATCGCCATTCCGAACAGTTCACGGCTGGTAAGAAACTCCTAGGCCGGTTTGAACTTCGTGACGTTGTGGGACGGGGTGGATTTGGGACGGTCTATCGAGCCGTCGATTTGGAGCTTGGGCGGACTGTCGCGATCAAAGTGCCTCGAAGTGGGCGTATCCTCACAGAGGAGGATGAAGAACGGTTCGTCCGCGAAGCACGAGCTTCGGCCAGACTGAATCACCCCAATATCATCCCGATTTTTGAAGTGTCGAACGACGGAATCGTCCCGTACATCGTGGCTGAATATGTCGAAGGGGAAACATTGGCTGCTGCCCTGAGGCGGCGGCGGTTCACGTTTCGCGAGACCGCTCAGATTGTCAGTCAACTGGCACAAGCACTCAGCCACTCCCATTTGAACGGGATCATTCACCGTGATCTCACACCGGCAAATGTGATGCTTGAAGAGTGCGACGGCCGCGAATTGAAGCCTCGCATCATGGATTTCGGATTGGCCAGACAGACGGAAGGCGAGGTCACTCTGACGGCCGATGGATGTCTCATGGGGACTCCGGCCTACGCTCCACCGGAACAGCTGGGAAGCGACGAGCACAAAGTCGACACCCGCAGTGACATCTACAGCCTTGGCGTGATCTTGTACGAAATGCTTACTGGCGAGCTGCCATTCCGAGGTTCCCTCCGAGTGCTGATCGACCAGGTCCACAAATTTGATCCCAGGTCTCCCCGGAAGATCAATGATCGCATTCCCCGGGATCTCGAGACGATTTGCCTGAAATGCCTCGAAAAAGTCCCTTCGAAGAGGTACCAGGATGCGGAGACCCTGGAGGACGATCTCAACAGGTGGCTGGCAGGAGTCCCAATTTCTGCTCGACGAGTGGCGAGTGCCGAACGTGCGTGGAGATGGTGTGCGAGGAATCCCGTTGTCTCGGCGCTCGTGGTTCTCATTGTTCTTTCCCTGATTGCCGGCATTACAACAACTTCGCTCTTTGCCTACCGTGCGTCTCAGAAGGCCTTATCCGAGTTTCAGTCTCGAAAGCAGGCAACAAAAGCACTGGAGAACGAGCAGCGTGCCCGTGCCGCCGAAACGAATGCCCGAGAGGCCGAACGAATTGCACGCTTACAGGCGGAACGGCGAAAGGACGATGCCACGGCTGCTCTCTACACTTCCAATTTGATTGCACTCGCGGCTCATTACCGGGAAAGAGACTGGGGGCGTATGCGACTCAAACTCGATGAGATGTCGCGTGACCCCGATCAGAGGAAGCTTCTGAATTGGGAGTGGAGCTACCTTGACGATCTGTGTCGACGCCGGATGCGACTCCTCAAACTCCCCAATCTCAATAAGGTCAAGTTCAATCCAGACGGGGCACGACTGGCGGTTGTTCAACCCCCGAATGTCATTATCGTCGATCCCTCAACGCTCGAGGTGACTCACACTCTGGCATGCGATGCGACGAGTGACTCAGACATTGCGTGGAGCCCGGATGGAACCAGACTGGCAGTCGGTGGAAAACTCATTTCCATCTGGAATCCGGAGACCGGCGAATCCGTCGCGGTATTTCGAGAGTCCCAGGATGAACGCATCTCCTGCTATGCGATTGATTGGAATCCTGACGCGACGCAGATCGTCTCAGGCAGCAAGTCCGCGGTTGGACTCCTTGACATTTGGGATGTTGAAACCGCTCGAAAGAGCGCGAGACTTCTGGACGGCACTCCGGCGGATGTCATGACAGATGTGGCCTGGAGACCTGACGGCCAGGTGATTGTCTCCTTACATGTGGGAAATCCGGAACTTCCTCGGGGTGAGGAAAAGAAGGCGAACACCGTCGGCGGGCAAAGACCCGGCGGCTTCTATAGTCGACCGGGAAGCAGAGCGCTCGAATGGAATATGTCAGCAAGTGATCCTTCCAAGGAACCGAAGGAACGCAGAAAGGGTGGCTTTGGTTACTTTCAGGGACTGGATTGGGCAAGTGATGAGTCGAGCGTTCAAAAGCTCCTTCTGTATGGGGACGGCTTGGAGATCTGGGGAGGTCATCCATTGAATGTTCCCGACTTAACGCGACTGGGGGCGATTACAGCTGGAGCCTGGAACAAAGAGAATTCACTCGTTGCTCTGGGGAACAGTCGCAACGAAATCGTTCTTTTGGACGTCAACACGGGAAACCCCATCGAATCCTTCCACGTCCATGGCGCCCGTGTCCGAGGAGTAGACTGGAATGACGCTGGCCAACTGGTCAGCACGTCAGCCAACTGGCTGGCAGTTCTCGATCAGTCCCTGGACCCGAATCCTGAGATTGAACTGATGATGTTTCATCTGGACACCCACATTCACAGCCAAACATGGAGTCCTGACTCGCGGCATATCGCGATCGAATCCAACAACAACAGGTATATTCACCAGGTGGCCCTTTGGAACGTATTCGATAGCGATGTACTTCGTCGAACAGACATTCGAGCTAAGAACATTTCACTCGAAATAGTCACCGAAAAAGAGCAGTTCCTGCGAAGGGACACAGGAAGTTGGGACATCGGACAACTCCTTTGCTGGAGTCCGGATGGTCAGTGGATCGCGTCATCCAGGACGGGCCGAGACATTGCTGTGCGATCTGTTGAGAACCTGAAGGATGAAAATCGAGTTAAGTGGCAAATCGACCGGAACGACGGAAACCACAAACTTCGCGGAAGACTCATCTGGAGTCAAGATGGTACCACGATTGCGGTGTTAACTGGGACTGGGCAGCTGCTTGTCGTCGATGCTGGATCAGGAGCGATCTTGTGGGACTCCAAGGTTGATGGAAGTCATGTGAACTCGCTGAGCTTTTCTCCTGTCGACCAATCGCTCACCTTTGCGACCGGTGACAAACTGTTTGTCAAATCGGCGCAGAATCGACAGGAAGAACTTTTTCTTGAGTCTGCCATGGGGGACATCTTTGCGGTGGACTGGTCCCCCACCGGAGACCGGCTGATCGTCGCCAGTTCCGATGGACTGGCAATCTACGATGCACACACTCGAAAGATGGCCATTGCTATCGATCCCGCTGCATCAAGCCCAACCTCGTGCAGTTGGCACCCCGACGCGGAACGAATTGCAGTCGGCACATCCGGAGGAGGTGTACTGATTGTGGACGCCTCCACAGGCAAGATTCTTTTGACTTTGGCGCGCCACCAGTCTCGAGTGTTACACCTTGATTGGAGCCCAGATGGGAAGCGGCTGCTTTCCAGTACCGAAGACCGAGCATTTCTTTGGGGGACTCTTGAGATCCGCTGGCCGATCCCAGTCGACGTTGGGACTGAGGCAAAAACCTCAATACCAGAGTACGTGTCAATCAGGCAATCGGTTCTGGGAGACGCGGAGGAGTCATTTGGCCAATCGCACCATGATGGCTCCTCAGTGGATACCCCACTTCACGAAACTGCGACACCGAAGAAAGTGTTGGCGTTCAACGGTGATGGCCAAATTGAAATTGAGTGGCCTTCGGACACAGAAATGCTCAGGCTCCCAGACGCCTTTACTGTTGAGTTTTGGGTGGAATCTCAAGCCTCTCAGACGGGACATGTCTTCCGATCTGAACATGGCGAAGCGGTGATCCTTGGCGTTCGCAACAACAAGTATGAATTTGGGGTGATCACCAATCAACGCGAAGGAAGCTCGGGTTGGACACAAACGTGGGCAACCCAGTCCGGTTTCACTGACGCCGGTGGACCGGCCCACGTTGCTGGTTGCTGGAATGGCAAGGAAGCATCGCTGTTCATCAACGGAGTCCGACAGAAACCCTGCACCGTCTCTCGCCACTGGGGAAGCATGGACCGAACGCAAGTAGACACGAACAACAGTCCCAAGTTGACCTGGGACAGATATGGATGGCGATTGAGCAACACCACAAAGATCGCCCCACTGTTTCGCGGTTACATCTGGTCGATGCGGCTGTCGTCGGGGGTGAAATACGAGGACAGGTTCGATCCTCCCGAAAAGTTATCAGTCGATGAGAATACCTTGCTTTACTTCACTATCGACGATGCTACTCGAAATCCTCTGAAGAGTATCGTGTTCGAAGGCGCTTCTGGCAAGCAGATCCTCGGGAGTGTGACGAAGGCAACGCTTGTGACTTACACGGATCGAAAAAATAAGGGCAGACGTGCCGACGATGCGAAGCGAAACCAACCCCACTAAGGCTTAAGGGCTTACAGGTCCAGCAATCCGTCGAGGTTCTCTCGCAATCGTCGGATGATGCGAGATTTGGCGAGATGAACAGTATTCTCTGTGACCCCTAATGAAAGAGCTACTTCCTTCGCCGACTTTCCTTCGACCACTCGCATCCAACATGTCTTCCAGGAGGTCTCTTCAAAGTCGTTTTTCATGATTTCTAATGCTCGACGTGCCAGGTATGAATGATATTCCTGATCCGTGAACATCTGCACGTTGTCAGAAACGTGTTCGTTGCGCAGCAGGCCGGAATCCAGGTTACCGGGCAATCTTCGTTTCTCTCGGTAGTAGTCGCGGCATCTGTTGAGAAGAATGGCTCGTAACCAGCCTCGAAAGCTTTGAGCCTCATTGTATTCAAATTCTGGCATCTTGTTCATCAAATGGATCAGCAAATCCTGGATCAAGTCTTCGGCTTCTTCGCGACGCAATCCCATTGTGTTCTGCGCCCAAAAGAATAAGAGCGGCGTGTAGAGCCTGACGAAGTGATCCCATGCCGCATGATGGTTCTCACTGACGAGTCGATGAAGAAGGCTTTTCGAAGTCAGACGATCCGCGTTCATTCAATGACCCTGAAATGTGTGAACTGCACTTCCCAATCTGCGAGGACAGTGAGGAGGTGATTGATCAAGACGACATGGGAGCGACTATGGGATGGTACTGAGTCCCTCCAGGAGGACGGCGAACTCACTTCTATGTTGACACTATTGCCGCGATGACGTCCAAATTCAACAGAAAAAAACAGGACCGTGGCCTACCGCTGCACGAGGACAAGATTGCATCCTTTCAACAACAGGTAAGAAACCTGTTCTACCTGTCTTGATTCGTGTGCTTTCAACCGGCGCTCGCCTCAAGTCTCTCCGAAACGGAAACTGCCTCCGAGCCCGAAGGAGGTCAATTGACCTCCTTTGGGCCAATGTTTAGCAGTGCAGCATCGTCCGTTTGAGTTTCTCATGTCTTCAATCGGACAGCCTGAACGGGTCTCGAACTGTCTATTACTCGGGTCCGATCAGTGAACATTCCGGGCTTGGTTGAATCTTCGTTCTCCGCATGGGAAGATTCTGTTCCCATCAATCGTTTCGAATCACCGCCTGGAAAGCCCATGAAGTCTGTTCTGTCTTGTTTGCTGATACTCCTGTTGATGATGACCATCTCTGTGTCCGTCGCGGAGTCCGCGCCTCCGAACATTGTGTTTGTGATGGCCGACGACCTTGGATATGGCGACCTCGGGTGTTACGGGCAGGAAAAGATCCAAACACCGGTGCTCGACCAGATGGCAGCCGAAGGGGTTCGCTTCACCGATTACTACGCCGGGTCGACCGTTTGTGCTCCGTCCCGGTGCGTGTTGATGACCGGTCTCCATCTGGGGCACTGTTTTATTCGGGGCAATGGAAAAGACAACCTCCGGCCAAGTGACGTGACCGTCGCAGAAGTCTTGCAGGAGGCCGGCTACACCTGCGGGATATTTGGAAAATGGGGCCTCGGACATGAGGGCTCAAGCGGAATCCCCACGAAGCAGGGGTTCGACACGTTCTTCGGA
>JAGQQQ010000312.1 GCA_020426125.1 Planctomycetaceae bacterium | reverse complement strand
AGTCGTTTGGCGGGGACTCAAGCTCCGAAGAGGCCTTTGATTTCTGATGACCATTCGCCATCGACCGCGATTGCGTTGAACTTCGATACTCGACGGGTGACAATCTTTCTGATTGTCACCCGAATTTCTTTTAAGTCATTTCCATGCCGACTCCCTTGTCCTCTCCATGGCGGTTCGCTTTGGCGATTGTCTTGGCTGCCCTCGTTTCCCATTCGAGAGTTTCCGGCGCCACCCCTGCCCGACCAAATCTCGTTCTCATTTTCGCGGATGATCTGGGCTGGAAAGACGTCGGCTATCAGGGAAGCGAGTTCTGCCAGACACCTCATATTGACCAACTGGCAAAAGACGGAATGGTTTTCACGAACGGTTACGCTGCGGCTGGCAACTGCGCCCCCAGCCGGGCCTGCCTGCTCTCAGGAAACTATACCCCGCGTCATCATGTTTACGCTGTCGGGAGTACCAACCGAGGTCCCCAAAGTCTGATGCGGCTGGTTCCCATTTCGAATAAGGGGGGATTGGCCCCTGAGAATGTGACCATCGCCGATGCCCTGAAGGCCAATGGCTACGCCACAGGTTGCTTCGGCAAATGGCATCTCGCTGGGAAGGACGGAGCCTTGCCGACAGAGCAGGGGTTTGATGTCGCCTTTGATTCTTTCGGAGAAGGGAAACTGGAAGAAGGGTCCGAAGGCAACAAGGCGGGTCCCCGGTCCGATCCCAAGGGCGTCTACACGCTCAGCAACAAAGCGCTCGACTTCATCAAGGAACATCGGTCGGAACCATTTTTCTGTTATCTGTCCCATCACGCGATCCATACGCCACTGCAAGGGCGTGATGAGACTCGCCAGAAGTTTGCGGAGGAACTAGCGGATAACCAGCCAAACAAGATGCTCTATGCCTCCTGCACCTATGACCTGGATGACAGCATCGGCCGATTTCTCAACGGACTGGACCAGTTGGGGCTGTCCGAGAAAACGGTTGTGGTTTTCACCAGTGACAATGGAGCGACAAACGCCTCGCCTCAGGAACCTCTCCGAGGCAACAAAGGCTGCTACTACGAAGGCGGGATCCGCGAACCCTTCATTGTCCGCTGGCCCGGTGTGGTTGAAGCCGGAAGCCGCTGCGAAGTGCCCGTGATCAATTTGGATCTGTTCCCGACGTTTTTGGAACTTGCCGGGGGCAAACTCCCGGGGGAAAAACAGCTCGATGGGGAGAGCCTGTTGCCACTTCTCACCCAGTCGGGTTCGCTCGAACGAACGGCGATCTTTTGGCACTTCCCAGGCTATCTCGATCGACCGGTCATTCGCGGTCGAGATCCGGTCTTTCGGACGCGCCCCGTCAGTGTGATCCGCAAGGGAGACTGGAAGCTTCATCTTTATCATGAGGAATGGGCACTCGATGGCGGCGCCGGCCAACTGGACAGAAACAATGCCGTTGAACTCTACAACCTGAAAGACGACATGGGCGAACGGGAGAATCTCTCTCAGATGTCCCCGGAAAAACGGGACGAATTGTTGGGCGATTTGCTTTCCTGGTTTGAGAGCACGAATGCCAAACTCCCAATCGAACCGAACCCGGCCTACGATCCCGATGGCACTCCAAAGACCGGAGGAAGAACCCGCAAACGAGGAAATGGCCGCTGATGAATCGAGCCATCAAGCGGCCATTGGCGAATGTTCATCACGAGGAAGTTGTTGACAAGGGGCCAAAGTTCAAACACCGGGTCAGGCGATCAGGTCAGACCGTCGTGCCGATGACAGTGATGTTCCCAGGACCGCCTGAGGGGATTGCTCCGAAGTTTTGGCGAAGAAAGCCCGTTCCGTTTCCAAAGAAGACCCAGGCACTGCTTGACAGATAGGCGATGTCATCAAAGCCATCCTGGTTGAAATCTTCCACCACTCGCTGCGTGACCGTTGATCCGAAAGTCCGGCTGATAAGCGACCCGAATTCCACAGGGTTTTCCAAAGCCCCGTTCAGGCTCGCAACACTGATAAAGACGTTGCCGAAATCAGCGAAGGCGAAAAGGTCGGGCAATGCATCATTGTTGAAACTCCCAAAGGCAAAGTCTCCGGAGAACGAGCTGCTATTCAATTTGGGGGCTCGGGATGAGATGGCAAAGTTGTGGGCTCCGGTTACTTCGGCTCGTGCGGCACCTGTCGTCGTGGCATGCAGGATTTGCCCGCTTGTGGTGATCACGGCGAGATCGTCGCGGCCATCGTTGTTGAGATCGTCAACTTGCAGGCCGCTGAGACCTTGAATGCCGAAGGTGCCCGAGGAGAGGACCCCTTTCAGAGATTGACCGGAGTTGAACGAGTAAAAGGGGAGAAGATTCGTCCCCGTCCCCATCGTCTGCTCGGTCAAGAAGACAAGGTCGGCGAGCCCGTCCCCATTAAAATCTCCAAAGTCGAATTGGGCCGCTGAGGTCGACATGTCCGTCGTGGCGAGTTGCCGCTCGAATCGCAACGGGTTTGCGTCTAGCGGATCCATCGGTGTGGCGTCGTTTCCGATCCCGAGGACATAAATCTGCTGTGTCCCTGCCGGAACCGCAGTCCCGGCGCCGGGATGGGGACGCTGGTAAAGCAGTTCGTCGATCCCGTTGCCATCGATGTCGGCCGTCCCGAGGATTCGCGTGATCGCAGCCCCCGCGGACAGTGTTCCCCGGACTTCCGGAGTGGCGGAGCCGTTGAGATCATTCACGAGCGTGCCATTCTTGTTCGTCAACACAGTGACCCGGCTCGTTGCGGGATTGTAGACCCCCGCGTCGAGGTCGCCGTCGCCGTCAAAGTCTCCAAGAAACGCCTCCGTTGACACCTGAGCGTTGGAGATAAACCACGAAAAAGACGAGCCCGTGTTACTGCCCAATCCGAATTTCCGGGTTGAAGCGTCAAAATACAGAATTCCAGGATCGGGGGCCGCGATGTCGATCGTCATCGTGGCCGTCTCACTGAGACGGGGAACACCCTTATCGGTGACGGTCACATCGAGGGTGTAGCTCGGAGTTGACCCATTGAGTGCGCCGGAATCCAACACACGGATATCGCCCGAGTACCGGTTCACATCGAATATTCCGAGACCAGTCCCGCCTGTCACTTCAAACGTAATCGGTTCTTCAATCAGTCCCAAAAAGAGACTCGTATCTGGAAGGTTTGTGACATCAGTAATTTGCAATCGTCCAAAGTCGATCTTGGTGAAAGGGGCATCGTTGGGATCGATGCTCTCGAACCTGCGAAGTGTGGGGCTACGCTCAGTCGCGACAAGTTCCAGGTCGAAATTCATTGTCGTGGAGTTACTGCCATCGGGAAAGATTGCCACTCCGGGAGAGGTATACAGCGTGGAGTCGGGGTGTCCTGTGACTGCTCCTTGGTCCATAAGTTCGCCTGTCGTCGCAGTGATGAGTTCTGTAAATCCCGTGGCCGCGTAAATCTCGTTGCCAAAAGCAGGTTCTCCGGCGAGATTCTCCCCGAATTCGAATGTCAATATCGCTGTGGATTGGCCCTGTTGGTTGGTCTGAATCTCGATAAATTCAATCCGACCGTAGAGTTCCAGGATGTCACTGTTTCCTCGGAACAACCGAAAGATGTCGGCATAGTTCAGGGAATTGGCCGTGTCGCGGTAGATCGCGTTCGCGACGCCGTCCATTGAACCGTCGTCAAACTCCACGAGTTCGAGTGCTGGCAGGGAGCTAAAGTCCGCCCCAAACTCCAACCGAACGTTTTGGACGAGGTCCGGGTCCGACGCATCGACCGTTCCGACAACGGTGCCATCGTTCGCGAATCTTGCCACTTCGAAAGTCTGTGGCTCCACGATGGGAGATTGATTCGTGAGGAGGATGCGACATTCGAGCGACTCCACAACGCAAAATCTTTGTAACCGGAAAGATCGGCGACGTGCCTCGGGAAAAACGAGACGACGCAACTTCCTGACTAAAGATTTCTCTGGGGACGACATTTCGAGTCTCGCTTAGCTAGTTGTGAGTTCGACGGAGTTCGGGCGATCCCGGGTCCCCTCGACATCTCAGTTCGAGTTCCCCAAGATTATGGGGCTGACCCATTCGCTTGTCATGGAGAATCTGGAAAGTCTCCACCAAAAAAGACTCGCGGTGATTAATTTCTGGGGAAGCGACTCGGATTTCTCCATTCGCGGGCTCGAATGTACTGGCGAAATCGAGTTCGATTGCTGAACGGGACAGGTCACGAACCGCTGTTCCCCGTTAAAAAGGGGGGCTCCAGGGAACGAGCACTTTCTGTGTGTGCCTTTCCCAATTCCGAATTCTCAAGGGCGAACATCGGAAAACGGGAGACGCGGCGGGCCGAGTTGAGACGGCCCCCCCTCGAGGGTTTGCATGAATCCCCGGAACGTTTCGTCGAGAAGCGGAATTCGTGGTTGAATTCGCAGAATCGGTTTAGAGACGGTGCCGACGACCTGGACTCGGACCCAGTTATTACCAAAGGCTTCGACAAAGGGCTTGATCAGCGGGTTGGGATTCGTTGCTTTGGAATAGAAATCCATGTTCAGCGAGGACTGTTCCTTGCCAGCGTATCCGACCGTACCGCGGCCGACGAGATTCATGGCCTCTCCCACCAACTCCACTCGTTGGAAGTCGCATAATCCACTGTGAATTTTGAATTCTCCGTACGCATAATTGAAGGCCGTGTTGCCAACCGGGCGAAACCTCAGGAAGCTGAATAACTGTGCGAAGACGGGCAACTCATAAAGCGCCGCTGGAGTAATTTGCACCCATCCATCGCCGATCGTGCTCAGGGGCGCCGCTCCGAAGCCATTGGCTTTCACGTTCGCGTTGACCTTCCCCATCAGCCGGGCGCCGGCGGCCAATTGTTCCTTGGCCCAGGCGGCGAGTTCGACATCCTGGACGTTCAACTCCATGGTAAACGGATACGACTCATTGACGTCTCCCACATCGACGGAGACATCGAGTCCGATGAGTCCCTGATAGATCTCCCCTTTTAACTGGTCCCGTCGGTAGGGGTTCGACTGATCGTGGTAGACGACCTGCCGACCCACGGGTTTCGGTTGGCCTAGCGCGACGTTGTTGCCATCGACCTTGAATGGGGAGGTCACATTCCGAAAGTCAAAGCCGAGTGCGGAGACTGTATCAAACTTGAGATACCCCTCCATGTCGACACTGGCTCCGTCCCAAACCCCTTTCAGAATCCGAAACGTGCCGGTCACATCAGTCAGGGGCGTCCCGGCGACGAGCGTGTTTTTGCTTAGAACTCCCAGAAGTTTCCATTCGGCGGTGACCAGATTGTCCAGGTGTTTCCACCCTTTCATATCCAGGGTCAAATGGAGGTCTAAAGGGCCAGTGAACCGGGTCGCCTTGACCGGCGAGGAGATTGCGTCCGGCAGAGCCTCCTTGAGATCATCGTTGGGAACCAGTTTGAGACAGTGCAGATCCTCGATGTGGACACGCCAGCGGATCTCGGATTCAGCGGGGGTTTCCACGTAGGACGGGGAATCGGCACGGGTGCCGTCGATGCTGAGCAACGTGTTGTCATGCCAGCCCGTCAACGAATGGATGACCAGCCGGTCGCCGGTCCAGTCCATCCGTCCCGCGACATTGTCCCAGCGATACGGGAAAGACTTGGGTATGAAGACCCCGTCACGCCATTGCATTTTTCGCATAGTGACCCGCGCTGGTCGGTCCGGCTGCCAGACGAGTTGGATTCGCTCGACATCCATGAGACCAGAGATGTCAAATTCGTTCCAGACGTCCTTGAAGCCCTCACTGGCGGCAATCGTCGCCCGCTCAAGGTCTTCGTCAATGTGCACTCGTTCCGCTTGGAGTTCCAACCCAAAGACAAGCGGATCCAGGTCCAGATTGATGATTCCGCGTCCAGAGAACTCTGAGTCTTGATGTTTTGCGGACAGGTTCTCAAACAACCAGGCATCCCGTTCCAGGGGATCATACTTGAGCGTCCCGTGTAAGTCAGACAGTTCGTAGGGGAACTTTTCGTAGTTCATCGTGCCGTTGCGCAGGGCACCGTCCACTTGCACACGGAATTCGCCGTCCGTTTTTGCATTCCGAATGACTTGAACATCGCCCGAGCATGTTCCGGAAAGATTCAGGGCCTTCAGGGTCTGGTAGACCTTATCCAGTTTCTCTGTTTGAAAAGCATTGACAAACGTTGGATCGACGGGCAGTTCCTCGGCGTGCATTTGGAAGTTCATATCCCCACTGGAACGGCCCGTTTCGACGGTTCCCTTCAAGGTCACGGGATACCCGGACGCTTCTCCTTGCACGTCAATCTGAAAGGTTTTCCCTGTTTGAGTGATCTCACCACGCACGTTATCGATCGGATAACGAAACACCTCACAGACAGACTTGCAGTTGAGAAGTTCCATTCGCCGCAGGACGACCACGTGGTGCTCACCGGGTTTTTGAGAGAGACTGACGTCGACATTGAACATGCCGGCTGGAGACAGGAAGTCGTAGACCTTCAGGAGTTTCGCCGGAAGAAACGCGCGGATCCGCTCGTCGATTTGCAATTGTGTGGCGCGGATCCGGAAAGACTTGTCCCAGTCCGAGTCCATGTCGGTTCTCGATGCGATGCCGTCAACATACAGGTTGCTGGCGCCGTTGGCCGCTTTGAGATCCTGAATTTTGATGTGCTGGGAGGTCCACTCCAGGTGTCCCTCGAGGTCGTACAGGGGAACGGGAAGAACCTGCTCCGAGAGTTGTCCGTTGCGGATGTCGGCCGTCAGCGAGTAATCGACGGGCGCTGCCGATCTGGGCTGTCCCAATTCGAAATGAATGCTCACGTCAGCGCGCATCAGGCTGGATGTGAGCCGGATCGCCGCCGCCCCCGATTCTTCTCCCAGTCCATTTTGAAGAGACGCGGTTTTTAACGGTGAGATTGACTCGGTCCCCAACTGCTGCTGGGGAGGAGTTTGTCGAAGCTCCGCGAGCTGCCGCCCCACTTCGGGAACGAATCGCCCAGCCAGATCCAGCAAAGGATCGTCGACTCGCACGCCGCCCGCATCACCGACCAGGTTCCATTCCCCGGAATTCGCATCGATGAGTCCGCTGAGCTGGACCTGTCCGATGATGTCCGTTGTCCCTGAAATGTGAACGTCGTAGCGACGATGGGCCATCGGGAGGAATCTCGCCTGAAGGTCGTTCAGACGAACATGGGCGATTTCGCCATGGAGCGATTGCGATGCAACGTGCAACACGCCTCCCAGAATCTGGATTTCCGGTGAAGTCGCATCCGACGGTTTGGGAGGATGAATTCCGGCGAAATTCCAGTCCCCTCGAGGATCGCGGTGCAAGTAGAACTCGGGCGAATGGATCTCCACTCGATCAATAGCGATCCGGCGGTACTCGGCCAGCATGCGGCCATCAAAGCCAATGACCAGCCTCGGAATTTGGACCACCTTCGCCTGATTATGGCGATTGGCCAAAATCAGGTCTTGTACCTCGAGATGAGAGGCATCCAGAAGCCGGGCCGATCGAAACGCACAGTCGCAATCCGGGAAACTGTCATTCAGTTTTTTTTCCACGGTCCGTGTCAGAAGCAAATCTTTCGCGGACCATAGGCGCATTGCTCCCCAAGCCGCGACGAGAATCGTCGCCAACAGGAGAACGAGCATCCACTGGATTGTGCCTCGGATTCCCTTCCAAGTCACAGTCTCACTCCATTGAATCGTGCCGACAAGAATGCCTCGTCAATTGCCACTGGAAACATCAACGTCCGACTCGGAATCCGATGGATCGAAGAGGCGCCGCCCGGAAACCAATCTGGCCAATCCATAGGACGCCAACACAGCCAACGGATACTCTGTCGGCAATCGATACCTCAAGGAGCTGACGAAGACCATGTGAATCACACAAAAGTAAAGTACCGGACCGGCCAAAAGAGCGACAGACCAAAGTTGGCCACGAAGTGCCCATCCCCCCCATCCCGCCAAGAAGCATAAAGGGAGGAAAAAGAGAGCCGAAACAAGCTTCAACGTCCAGCGATCGAATTGTGCGGCATTTGGCCAAGGCTTCCAAAACCGCACCGACTTCACCCACGCAAGTTGCGCAGTCTTTCCAGGCTGTTGCCGAGCAAACTCCCAAGCTCGCCGGCGATACTCCCGGTCGACTTCGTACTCTCCCATCTTGGTGGAGAGAGCTTCTTCATCGAAAAACCGCATGTCGCTATCCCCAGTCGCGTTTGGGTTGAGACCGTCATACAAGCTGGGCCCCATCCAGAAGGTGGTCAGAGTGAAGTGTCCCGTCACCTGCTGGTTGCGAAAGCCCCACGGAAGCAGAACCCCGACCATCGACGCAACGGCGACCGTTCCCGCGAGCGTGGCACGAACTTTTCCCGAGGAAAAAAACAGCATCAGGATTGCAAAGATCGGCCCGGCCAGGATCCAGCTCGGTCGCATCATGCAGGCCAGAGCCAGGGCAACTCCCGTGAGAACGCTCCCGCGCAGGATCGCTACCACAGAGGCCTGGGAATCAACGGATCGCTTCAGTCGATTTCCTAGCCACAGGCTGAGCAACATTGCCGTCGCGAAACTGGTTTCGGCGAGAATCAACGGAGTAAAGCCTACCAGCAAGGGACTCACCGCAGTAAATCCCGCCGCCCAGTATCCGATTCGACGATCGAAGAGTTCTTTCCCTAAAAGATAGACGAGCCATACCCCCAACGTGCCTACAACGGAAAGCACGATTCTTGCAGCCAGAAAGTTCTCTCCGAAGACCAACATCGAAGAGGCCAGAAGAGTGGGAAACCCTGGCATCCGCAAAGCGTATCGCAGGGGATGGTGAATCGCGAAGTCGTCTCCCCGAGCCAGATGCTGAGCGAGTTCCCAGTAGCCGTTGGCGTCACCTTCAATGAGGAAAGATCGGTGCAAATGGGAATCGAGGACGTACTGGAGTCCGACCGCGGCCGCAATCCGAGCCGAGAGTGCGATGAACAGGATGAAAACAATCGGACTGCGGAGTTGCATACCATTGCAGACGGATTGGAATGGAGGCCGGAAAGCGAATAGACTAACCGAAAAAGTGCGACATGCGGAGGGTGTGGCTGCCGTGTGGGACCACTTGGTACCTGAACGACGGCCTGTCCGAGATGAGAACTGCCGAGAGTTACTTGAAGCCTGAAGTCATTCGCAATGTCGCCCGGCTCGACCTCCGCGCGAAATTCATCGTCGAAGGGTTTCTATCGGGTTTGCATGCGTCCCCATTTCATGGTTTCAGTGTCGAATTCAGCGAACATCGCCGCTACTCACAAGGGGACGATCCGAGAGATATCGACTGGCTCGTCTATGCCAAATCGGACCGGTACTACGTCAAAAAGTATCAGGCGGAAACTAATATCACAGGCTACTTGCTCATGGATCTCTCCGAGAGCATGGCATACACGTACCGGCAAGATTTGACCAAATTCGAGTATTCCATCTGTTTGGCCGCGGCGCTGGCCTATCTCATGGTCCATCAACAGGATCCGGTTGGATTGGTCACATTTGACGAAACGATCCAGGCAAGCCTTCCAGCTCGCAGCCGTCGCACACAGCTGGCAAACATCCTGGCCATTCTCGCAAATGCCAAACCGGCCGGACGAACGGAGATTGCCAAAAACCTAAGGCAGGTCGCGGCGATGGTTCGGCAGAAAAGTCTATTCATGCTGTTTTCCGACCTGCTCACGGACCCGGATTCTGTGGTGGAAACGATTCGGATGCTCCGATTCGCTGGCCATGACTTGATTGTGTTTCATGTGCTGGATGAGGCAGAGGCCGACTTTCCATTCGACGGGCTGTGCCAATTTCGTGATCCGGAGTCCGGTGAGGAGTTGACCGTCGATGCCCCAGGAATGAAGGCCGACTATCTCGATGCCATCCGGCAGTTGCGAGACCGTTACAAAGTGGCATGTCAATCGGCCGGAGCCGACTTCGTCGAATTAGACACAAGCATGCAGTTTGACCGCGCATTGGTTGAGTATCTCTCTCAGCGAAAGGCCAGATTCTGATTGAGAAATTCCGCTCCTGGCCCGGCTCCGTGAGGGACGGCCGATGAGTGGGGCGTGGGTCGCAGATCGTGGGTAGGAAGAACAGATACGTGTGAATGCCTCTCGCAATAATGCGGAACCTGTTCCCTAGCAACGCCCCACTATTGGCTTTGCAAAAGGCTATCCCATCTTCAGGGATTTGGCAGCTTCGAGTACACGACGGGTATTTCCAGGTCACTCCATAGTTTGTGTGAGTATTCATCGAGATGAAGATCCTCGTCATCGAATATGTCTGTGGGGGGAGATGCACATTTCCCGACCGCCCCCCTTCGTTGATTCGCGAAGGACGTGCGATGATGTCCGCTGTCGTGACCGATCTCGCGAAACTCCCAGGCGTCCAAGTCATCACAACCTGGGATGACACTCTCGGCCCGGCTCCTTTTCTTGAGTTGCCCGGCATGGAGGTCGAGCGAGTCCGCGGGAACGTGGACGGTCCACCAACATTTGAACAACTCTTGAATCGCGCGGATGCGGCGTTGGTCATTGCCCCGGAATTCGACGGCATCCTGGAACACGAGACTGAGTTTTTTCGACAAAGCGGTTTGCGAATCGCCAACGCGACACGAGAGGCCATTCGGTTGTGCGCGGACAAACTGGCTCTCGCATCTCACCTGCGATCTTCGGGGATTGACACGATTCCCACAGTCCTCTTCACCGACATGATGCCCTGGCCGGATTGTGTGGTGAAACGCCGAGATGGCGCCGGTTCCCAAGAGATGGCTCGACTCCAAACAGAAGCCGACTGCTTTGACTGGAGGAACTCCCATCGCCCTGACCGTTTTGTGATTCAACCCTTTTGTGCCGGACAGCCGGTCTCCGTGGGAGCCGTCTACAGAAATGACAGACTCTTGGCGCTGTTTCCGGTTGTTGAACAGCGTCTCACCGACGATGGACAATTTCGGTATCTCGGCGGGAAGCTTCCGCCAGACGGTTGGTCAGCGGAACAGGAGCATGCCGTTTGTGATCTGGTTTCCATGGCGGGAAGGACGATTCCCGGACTTCATGGCTACGTAGGTTTCGACTTGATCTGGACGCCGGAGAGGGGGCCGGTTCTTGTGGAAATTAACACTCGACTGACAACGGGTGTGATCGGATATCGTGAGTTGTTCAGGGAAGAAGTGGCTCGCCAGATCCATGCTTGTCTCACCGCTGATTCAGAAGTCCCTCCGATTCGGTTTGAATTCGATCGAGGCCGACACGATGGCATTGACTTCCATGCGGATGGCATGATTGGGACGGGTGTCACATGAGCGCGATCGGAATTGATGTTGGCGGGGCCAATTTGAAGTTTTCCGATGGGGAAACATCGATTTCGGTCCCCTTTGCGATGTGGAGAACCCCGGAGCGCCTCGCCGAGAGCTTGAGGGGATGTCTTGCCAATTTTGCCCCCCAGCTTCCCTTGGCTGTCACAATGACCGGGGAACTCGCGGATTGCTTTTCCACGAAGGCGGAAGGTGTGACCCACATCGTGGATGCCGTTTGTGAATCCGCGGAGTCTCGTCCAGTCGCCTTCTGGCAGACGGTCGGAGAATTCGTGGACGCGGATGTGGCCAAGGAGTTTCCGATGCTCACGGCCGCAGCAAATTGGCACGCTCTGGCGACATGGGCGGGTCGACTCACACCGCGTGGGACGATGCTCCTCATTGATGTTGGATCCACGACCACCGACCTCATTCCCGTGGTCGACGGCAGTCCCATGCCTCGAGGTCGGACCGACCTTGAGCGACTGCAATTCAGCGAACTGATCTACCTGGGTGTTCGTCGTACTCCGCTTTGTGGATTGGCCACAAAGATCCGGTGGAACGAGACCTGGATTCCCCTCGCGCGTGAGCACTTCGCGACAACACTGGACGTGGGTTTGCTTTTGGGCACCATCGTCGAAGACTCGTCCGACCAGCAAACGGCAAATGGACGCGCTGCCACGGTCCCGGAGGCTCTGCAGCGGATGGCTCGCATGTTTTGTGCGGACCTGAATGAAATCCCCACCTCTCTGATTCGAGAGGCGACCACGCAGTTTCACTCAGTCATGCGGAATGAACTCTGCCACGGACTGCGAAAGAATCTCAGTCGTGTTGAGGGTCGCCTGTCAGCCGTTCTGACGGCCGGCGAAGGGAGTTGGTTGGCGGAGGAGGCCTGTAGAGATGTCGAGATTGATGAGGCTTTCGAACGATACGATCTCACCAGGATGATCGGCCCAGACCATTCCCAAGCGGCTTGCGCGTTCGCATTATCCCAGATTTTCTGAGGAATTCTCTCCGGAATTCACGATTTTGTAACGCACTTTTCTCCCGGTGTTCGTTGTCATCGGGTGGGAAGTTTGACGCGAGTTCATCAGTCGTTCATAATGAATCGGGGAGGGCCGACTCGCTCCGAAGCGACATCGAATGAGTCTCAACTTCCGTCAGCCACAAGTCTTGTGAAAATTCAACCGACATTTCATGGACGACGGGTATTTGAAGATGCTGCAATACGCGAGCGCGGCACCGAAGCCGGTGCGGTTTCTCGTGCGCGCAGCGGGTCGTCCCGACGACATTCAAACGGTCGACTCCGCTTTCACTGTGATTGGGAGATCCGACGGCTGTCAGATTGCGATTCCCGACCAGACCGTTTCCCAACGCCATGCTCTGATCCAGGTCCTGGGACAGAATGTGGCCTGGGTGGACCTTTTCAGCACGGCCGGACTCAAATGCAGTGATCCCAAGTTCGTCGGATGGCTTTCTCCAGAACACGAAATGCAGGTGGGGGGCGTCACCGTTCAATTGCTCGACGACGGGTGGACACTCCCGAAAGACTTGAAGGGCCCACTCGATTTCCGCCCTCGGGATGAACAGCGGCCGGAATACGGAGTTTTGCCGCATGTCAACTTGGAACTGTTGAACACAAAAGCCAAAGGGAAACGTTGGCCGATCAATCGGGTCATCACACTCGCGGGACGTGATGATCGCTGTCGAATCACGATCGTCGACTCGAAGATTTCCAGGGTACAGTGCGCTTTTCTCTTGTTGCCCTCAGGTCTGTGGGTCATTGATCTGTCCGGGCAAGGCGGAATTCAGGTGAATGGGGAAGTTTGCCCTTGCGCCATGCTGGCAACAGGAGCCGAACTCGCCATTGGTCCATACCGATTCGGAGCCCATTATCCTCAGGTGGAACAGGCGACCGGAGCCACCTCAACAGGGGCTCAAACTGCGGAACAGGCTCCCGTGTCGGACTTTCTGACACGCACAAACAAGCTGTTTCACACCGAATATTATTACGACACCCTGATCGTCGTTCCGGTCGGAGATTCCCGGACGTTCTTTTACCAAGACATGCATATCGAAGCGAGTCGGGTCGTTGACCTCTTGCGAAAAACGGGGTTCCAGCACGTGATTGTGGACTTCAGCCGGTTGACGCATGCGGCGCATCTGGCGTTGGAAGTCCTGCTCACAATCTGTCGTGCCGCTCCTGGACGGGTTGCCATGTGCGGCGGGCTGGATGAAATTTTACCGGTCTTGCAACGTTCGCCGATTTATCGACTGTATTCGCATTATGCGACTCGTGCGGAAGCCATTGCCGCTGTCTACCATATGGCGTAATACATGTTCGTGGATTCGCCGACCCCCTCAACGGGCCGCCCGTGAAGATCGCTCACATCATTACTCGCCTGATTATTGGTGGGGCTCAGGAAAACACACTCCATACGGTGGAGGATCAGCACCGTCTCCACGGCGACGACGTTCTTTTGATCACTGGACCAAGTGAGGGGCCGGAAGGGAGCCTGATGGTCCGCGCCGCTGCTGGGGGATTCCCCATCGAGGTGGTTCCCGACCTAGTGAGAAGCATTCGTCCCTTTCGTGAATGGAAAGCACTTCGGCACCTCAAAAAAATTCTTCACGGATTTCAGCCAGAGATCGTCCATACTCACAGTTCGAAGGCGGGAATTCTCGGGCGTCTTGCTGCCCATCAGTTGGGGATCCCCGCGGTCCATACCATACATGGTGCCGCATTTCACTATGGCCAGTCTCCATGGGCTTATCACACCTACGTTCGGCTTGAAAAACGGGCAGCCCGTTGGACCGAACACTTCATCTCCGTTTGTGACGACATGAGTTCCGAGTACGTGCGAGCGGGGATCGCGCCTTCCGATCGATTCACGACAATCTACAGCGGGTTCGATGTGGAACCGTTTCTCAACCCTTCGAAGTCACGGGACGAGATTCGCCGCGACCTGGGACTCCAGGCAAACGATGTGGTTGTGGGCAAGATTGGCCGACTGTTTCCTCTGAAAGGGCACGAGTTTCTCCTACAGGCTGCGCCAATGATTCTGGAACGGGTCCCGGATACAAAGTTCCTTTTTGTGGGGGACGGCATCCTGCGACAAGAATTCGAATCGCAGATCGAAAGGATGGGGCTCCAGAACCGTTTCGTGTTCACAGGGCTTGTCCCCCCAACTCAGATTCCCGAGATCATCCAGGCGATGGACATCGTTGCTCATACCAGCCAGTGGGAAGGACTCGCGCGTGTTCTTCCACAAGGCCTCATCTCCGGAAAACCTGTGGTCTCATATGACGTCGGAGGAGCCAGGGAAGTTGTTCGTAGCGGAGAAACGGGGTATCTCCTGCCGCGTGATTCCATTGGGGAATTGGCTGAAGCCATCATTGAACTTGCGAGAAACAAACCCCTCCGTGAACAACTTGGAGCACGAGGACGGCAACTCTTTGTCGAGCAGTTTCGACATACTCGGATGACGGAGGACATTCGCCGCGTCTATGAATTGGTTCTCGCGAGACCCGAAACCCTGAACGCCTCAGTCATCGATTGAATCGTTTCTCGAAAGGTCGACCCAAGGGCGACATCTGGAGCCCAAGGGAGGGGAGCGTTGATCCAGAACAAACAGGCGGAAGATGCGGAAGCGAGAAGCGTTTGAACAGATCGATGGACAGCGTCATCTTCTGATTTGGACCTCAAATCGGACAACGCATTCCCGTCCGACAAGAACGCCGTTAAAAGCTGGCGAGCGGTTGCTCACCTTCGGGAGCGGCTCTTTTGAGAATCTCGAACTGCGGAGCGGCCTCCGGATTCCGAGGGTTCATGCGCCGAGGATTGTTCAGATCGACGATTTTCATGCGATCCTGAGATGGGAATTCGACGTAAAATTCCAGTTGGATTCGCTGATTGTTGCGAACCAAATCCAGTCGGGTGTTCGGCGTCACAGTGTCCGCGGTGGGAGGAGGAACACTGGGATCGAATTCATATCGTCCCACTCCCAGGCCAACCGGCGTGTTGAAGACCACTCCTCGATCTTCCCGAAACCGAATGGACATCCCGCCGTTGTACCAGCGTCCCAGAAGCTTTTGTTCAGGAGTCTGCTGGCACGCCGAAAGCGAAAGCAGGGCAAGAGACAGGAGGAGTGGAGCCGCTCTCTTCATAAATCTCACTAATCCAACACTTTTTCCAGAAAAACCCTGAACTCCAATCATAACGATCGTGCCGGTCTGTAGCCGTTGGGAAACGGTTTCTGTTTCCGTCGGTTGGCGCTTACGGGATTGCTCAGACCAACGCCGAGTTTTCCACCTATGTTAAAAGAAACCTTATGCAGAATTCGTGCCAGCAAAACATCTGTAGAGACTTCGCGATCTCCTGGCGAGTTGAAGCTGGCATGAGTTCGAACACCCGACGAGGAATGAGTTGACCGCACTTGGAATCGGGGAGGAGTCTGCTCGTTTCGAGAGTTTGTCAAGTTGGACGAGGCCGTTTCATTTTCTTGTCACATTGTGAACGAAACTTGTATGTCCGGACATGAGCTGGTGGATGATTTCATGAATATTTCCGAGGAACAGCGCGGCATTCCGGACGGCGAAAGAAAACGAATTCTGGCGGTCACAACACTTGCCTGCATTCTGTTCGCCTCTTCAATGACGATGGGCGACCCGGATCTCTGGGGACACACGCTCTACGGCATCCGCGCTCACGAACAGGGTGTCCTCGTCGAACGGACGGATCCTTTTTCCTACACCGCACAAGGAGCCGAGTGGGTCAACCATGAATGGCTCACCGAGATGGCCTACGGCCTGTTGTGGACCAATTTTGGAAATTCTGGCCTCGTCGCTTGGCGAGCGGCCTGGATCGCGATTCTGTTCATCACGATCTTTCGCGGTCTTCGGTGGCAAAACTGTTCCGCCAGCGCAGGTGTACTGATCCTGATTTTCACCGTCGACGCGATGGCCGACTTTCTCGTCTTCGTGCGCCCCCAACTCGCTACCTTTCCGTTGTTTGCGATCACGCTGCTGATATTGCGGCAGGAGTGGGAATCGCCCAGTTGGAGACTCTGGCTGGTCATTCCGATTGTCGCCTTGTGGACAAATCTGCACGGTGGTTTTCTGGCTGGTGTAGCGATTTCCGGACTTTTTGCGACGGCAGCCATTGTCGTCGCAGTTCGTGACGCATCCCATTGGGCTCGTGCACAGAGAATGTCCCTTGCGGGAATCGGGGTTTTGCTCGCGACCTTCGCAACTCCCTACGGGTGGGGTTTACACATCATGCTCTGGGAGCACCTGGGGACCCATCAGCACGTTCGCGAATGGATGCCCCTCATCGGGACCGAGCAATCCCCGATCTACTACGTGCCATTTGCGCTTGCAGCGTTCGCACTGCTGCGGTCCCGGTCCTGGACATGGTTGGATTTCCTCCTCCTCCTGGTGATCGGATGGCAGGCCGTGAGTCACATCCGGCACATCGCGTTACTTGCCGTCGCCGTGGCCCTGCTTCTCGCTCGTGCGTTGACGGATGCCGTATCCAAAACCTTTCCCATGTTGGAACACGAGTGGTCCGCCACTTCAGGACGCTGGCACCGCCGGTTGGGATGGGCCGGAACTCTGCTCGTACTCGTGGGATTACGTGTCTACGGATCCGCGAATCTCTGGAAGAGTGGGATTCCCCCTTGGGAAATCGCCTTCGAAGTCACCGGTTCCAATCTGGGGATGCCGATTCGGGCGGTTTCCTGGATGGAACAAAACAATCTACACGGCAACATCCTCACCGACTATGGCTGGGGACAGTTCGTGATCTGGCATACCTTTCCCGATTCCAAAGTCGGTTTCGATGGACGCTACCGAACGATTTACCCGGCTGACGTCGAAGAGGACCTGCTGGAGTTTCAGGAAAGCAGCAAGACGATGAAAAAAACCGTCGCGTTTCTTGACTCGCATCCCACGGAGATCGTCCTGTTGCCGTTATGGCTCAGCCCGGTGAAATACATGGAAAGCCGCGATGACTGGCGGGAGGTCTATCGCAACGAACAAGCCGCCATTTTTCTTCGCAAGTCGTTTCGGCCGGATCTTCGCCCCCATTCGGATTCGCTCGATGAGAAGACTTGGACGACCTTCCCAGGTGACCGTTCGGCATGGCAATTGCGGAACTCGAAGGACGACGTGCTGGGAGGGCGTTCCTTTGTGGACGCGCCGAAGCACAATTTGTCCTCGGCAATGCCCGTTGCCGACACCAGTCCACTTCGGAGCGAAGGAAGCGTTCAACGTGTTCCGTTTGAAACAAGCCCAGAATCTGGAATCCCATCCCCATCCCCATGACCCCACTCGAAAAGGGTCCATTTTTGTCGAGTACCTGTTGTTGGTGACCATCGTGGGAATCGGCGTGATCGTCGGGATTTCCTGCGTTCGGATGGCACTTAACAACGAGTTGTTCGACCTTGCCAATGCCATCAATGCCATCAACTGCTGACGCGAGACAAACGATTCTCAGAATTTGCAGTTAACGTTCAGGTGTATCCCATTGGATGCACCTGCTTTCGTTAACGTGCAACGGAATCGGAATCCAAAGATTCTCTCGAAAAGCCGCGCCAACCCTGAAAGTCGGGTCGAATTTCGCTGGTTCCCCTGTTCCATCGTCGGCACGCATCCTTCTTCGATTCTGGCGACAACTCTCATTTCTCTTCGACGTTCCGCTCCCCAACCGGGTAAACTTGAGGTTGAGTGGGGCGGAGGTTTTGGACAAACGTCTCCGTTCTGGGCTCGGTTCGTTTCAACTGCGTCTCTTTTCGAGTGCGAAGATGTCTGGACTATCACGTTGTCACTCCCCATTTCTGTGTTCGAATCCCGGTTTGAAGTTCCCCTCGGCGCCGTTGCGAGTGGTGCTCCTGGCGAGTGCTCATGTGGCACTAATTTCCCTGGGACTGGGACTTCTCGCTGGAGTGGCAATCGGACAGGAGGTTTCGAGGACGGTAGAAGTTTATGCCGGGTCACAGTTGAAAGTGCAATCCGACTACCTCGCGATCCCACAAGGTCGGCCCAGTGCTTCTCCTCCGCCACATGGACTTGTTTCCGGACCGGCCGTTTCTAAGGCAACGTTGTCCCGATCGGACGAACTTGCATCCGCCGCAGGTGACGCTTTTCGACGGGGGTTGATGCCGACTCGCGATTATTTGGAGCGGCTCTCGTTCGTCCATTCCCTTCATTGGTCTGGCGTTTCCGAGAATAGTACATCGCGATCAATGAAGGCCTTGGCCAGGAACCACGTCGAAGAACTGGAAAGGGCTTTTCAAGCGATCTCGAGATTGCGACAGCCCGCTTCCGAGGGATGGGCAGCGGAGACGGCCTTGGTGAACATTGCGATCGCCGAGGCTCACATGCAACTTGCGGCGGTCACTGGGGATCAGCAGCATGCGTTCGCGGCGCGGGAACAATTTCGTCAATCGGCGACCGACTACCTGGAATTCGTGCAATTCGACAGCCAACTGGGCATCGCGTCTCTGCCAACGATGTCACATGCCATTCTCATTGCAGCCGATGCGAATCTCTCAAATCCGACGGATCGGCTTTCGTTTGTTTCGGAAGTCCAGGATGAGATCTTTCTCGCGACCAATGCCTGGTGGAACGCCGGCGCGGAAATTGGTCGGATCGACGAACGGGATTCTTCTGCCATCGAGGCGATTCGTCCTCGACTGACTTGGATGCTCCTAGACGAATCGATCCCCCAGGCGAGTGATTTCCTCCAAACTGCCGACGCGGCCGCCGAACGGGTGTTTCGGAGCCGGTGGGAATTTTTCCAGAAGGGAACGGAGTCACTCAGCGGACTAACAGACGCCTGGGTCACTCGCCATCGGCTACAAGAACTGGCGAGAGAGACAGATTCAAATCTGGTCTCGGAGGAACTTCATCGGGGTCTGAAAGAGGATTTGGAGGTTTTACGGGAAGCCTCCGTTCGCACGACAGACCGCCGGGGCCGCAATCTCGCAGATGTGCAATTTGTCGAATTGATCATCGAAACGGTGCCTGAGAACACTCCCTCCTCATGACCTTGGCGTCG
>JAGQQQ010000311.1 GCA_020426125.1 Planctomycetaceae bacterium | reverse complement strand
TCTCACAATCGGTAGAGTTTCACTATTTGGCCGTCCGATATACGAGTCAGGTCCGTATTCCGCGCGTCCTGATTATGACGTGCCCAGAGAATTCGGACTCAAAACACGGATACCCGTACGCCCCTTCCATTTCAGTATCCGCTGAGTTGGAAAGAGACTCATCAGTCAAGGACGTTACTGATGCGGATTCAGCCCTGGATCAAAGCGGTCACTGGCGCGTTGCTTATGGCAACGTCCACTCAAACTACCCTGGCTCAGACTCCCTATCCACAGGGTCCGGCTGGGGCACCGACCGGTTATGTCAACATCGACGCCGGAGCATATGGCCCGCCTGGTGCGGGATATCCGGGGCCTGGGGGGCCGACCGTCGTTCAACCGCAATCTCAGCCCCCGGTGCCGGCAGGTTACCAGCCATGGCCCGCGATCAGCCCGTATCATTCCGCGAATATTGCCCAGACACAGCACTATCAAACAGACGGTGTCTGGTTCAAAGAACTGTTTTATCGGCGGAGAGATTACTTTGCGTCCGTTGAGGTGATGGCAATTCTCTTCCGCGACGGGGGAGGGGCGACCGTCGGCTCCCCTTACGCACAGAATCTGATTCAGGGAGCCGAGTCTCTCGCGACCGGGGGGCAATTCCCATTTGGGGAATTCCAGATCCCCGCCGAGGGGGAATTCATCGAATCCACCAACGTTACGCCGAACGCTCCCGGCCGGTTTGTAATTGATCCCACGGTCTCCCCGTTTCCATCGCTGTCGGCGGGGGCCACGGCGAATGATACCGCCATCACAAACCTCTACCCCATTCGCGATCTCCGCGATGTTGGAGGAATTCCCACGAGTCCCGGAATTCAGGTTCGCTGGGGATTTGAAAATGAAGATCGCACCGGATTCATGGCCTCGGCCTGGTGGGGCTTCCATCAGGAGTTGAGCTTCTCGAAAGGGCAGGAGTTCATCAACAATGTTCGCGTCAACCAGCAGATCACCTCAATCTTTCAGGGGCAGAATCTGACGACCATGAATGGCAACATCCCCCTGGACAATGGGGAGAATATCTTTGGTCCCACGTTCGGACCGGGATCGACCGCCAAGTATGACATCCTCTACAGCATGCAGTTCACGACGGAAGCTGGCGGGACCAACTTCTCCTTGTACCAGCAGCCCATTTACCGGACCGACGGAGTCGCCATTCGCCCGTTCTGGGGTGGACGCTACCTTTACATCGCTGAAGGATTTCAATTCCGAGGGATAGACAGCGGATTCAACTATTCCGTGGATGAAGACACCAAACGCCCGACTCCCACGACCGTCGTTCAAGCTTACGATCAATACGAGGCCAATCTATCCAACGATGTCCGCAGCAATATCGCTGGTCCGGAGGTCGGATTGCGATTGGACCTCGGCGGCCCTCACAGCGGCTTCAATATCTGGGCTGAGTCGATCTTTGGACTGTTCGTCAATCAAGAATCCATTCATCTTCGCGGAGATAATATCGGCGACCCGTTGACGGATTTCCGGTTCCTGAGCGGCAACCCCACACCTCGGCTGTTGGATGACGTGAATTTCAACTCAGCCTTTAATACTCGACGGACCAGCACACACGTCTCCCCGATGTTCCAGCAGTCCATCTTTGCCGACATGAACGTCCTTCAGTTCGTTCCGATTCTCAAGAAGTCCTCGTTCTTCGAGGATGCCCGATTCCGATTTGGTTATACCCTCCTGCTGGTTGGCGAAGTCGCCCGTCCGGCTGATTCCATCCGTTGGCAAGGTTTCCCATTGTTCCCGGAAATTCAGAACGAACGAAAAAACTGGTGGGCAAATCAATTCAGCTTTGCCATCGATTGGAACTATTAGACCTCAAACAAGCGATCATAGAAGCCTGTTGATCGGGGTAGCCAGCTGCAGGGACGGCTGCCCCTGTCGAGGTTGTCGCGAGAGCCCTCTGATTCATTGCTCTTCGTACAACACAAACTCTCGAACTGGTTCGTAAGGTCGTCTTCGCTGTCATCTCTTTCGAATCCAACGGCATCGCGGTTTCGCGAGTGGAACGGACGATGCTGCTCGATCACACGAATCTTGAACTCGCGATTACCTGCTCAAAATTGCGAGAGAACTTGCGGAAGAGTTTTGAGAGCACAGCCCGATTTCGGGCTGTCCGTGAAAACATTGCTTAACGGCATTCGACCTGGAACCGTTTCCTTCCAGCCCACTTTTGTGCCCCATTGTTTTTTGGCGCTCTCAATCAAAAGACAAACGACGACCTGCTGTGGCTCCGTCCCCTGACTTTTCCTTGGACTGTGACATGACCTACACAGAGCCAAAATAACATTCTGGAACACGTCGCCGCCAACTGATATCTTGTGGACGTGGTTCAGTGGTGCCGGTCCACTGCAATGGTTGGACGAGTTCCCCACGGATCAACCTGTTCGGCCAGAAGAACTCGCGGCCTCGATCGATCACACGATTGGCGTCCCGATCAACAATCCGCTGGATGCGATTGGGATTTCGCGATCCCTGACGTCAGGGAAGCCCAACATGGAACTGTTCGAGTGAGGGGCAGCAAGCCAAAAATCGTGACCGCTCAGATGTTCGATACGGATTTTCCAACTTGTCGGCGCTGGGAGGAAGCGCTCAAAGTCGTTCGATTTCGAACTGGCGATGGGGCCTTGACGACTTAACGACGCGGTAGTCTAGCCAGGAGAGCCAGTCGGCGGCGAGTTGGTTGGTGCGGGCCGGCTCGACGGGGCCGCTGTGGACGTGAAGCAGGTATCGCAACACGAGCGGCTCATCGCGTTGGACGAGGATTGCCGAGTCACGGCAGACGCTGGGGCCCATCCAGCCATCTTCGCGAACGTGCCACTTCGCAGGATGGTTCGGATTCTGGGGATGGTCGAAGCAGGTGATCCCCTCGACGACGTCAGTCCGGCTGCCGTCGTCCTGGACAACCGGAACCGGGCCGGAGTAGTCCATCCAGGCGTTGGGGGTCCCGAACAGTTCGGATTCCCCCTGTTTTCCCGAACTGCCGGTGATCGTGCCTCCCCCAAAATGTCCCGATAGGCTCTTGGCCACGCGAATGGCAAAGAAACCGAAGTTCGTCATCTCCAGTTCGAGTTCGGCCGCCGTGGGACGGAAGGTGGATTGGAGATCCAGCGTGTATTCGCCCCCATCCAGCGGTCGCAAGAACGCCACCAATTCCTGTTTCAGCAGCGGACGGGGATCGTGGCCATCGAGCCAGTGAAGTTCGACAGCCATCCCGCAGGCATCGTCTCCGTCTTCAAGGACGTACCACAGATGTTGACGGATCGTTCCGGGCATGTTCATGCTCCAGAAGTCAATGCCCATCACCTTGTTGTGAGCAAACCAGACCGAGCGGTGATGGTCGTGATTCTGCGCTCCCGGGTGGCCCATTCGTGTCAACGGTTCTCCCGACGGCCCCAGCAAGGGATAGAAAAACGGACCGGGATAGGTGGGAGCGAAGTGCCACCGCGTTCTCTCAATGCCATCCACCCGCAGGCTGAAAGCATGATCGGGAACGGGGATCGCTTCGCAACGGGGGATTTTGGACATGGGGCAACACCCGCCGAATTCTCGAGGAGATTGTGACAAAGCCGAGACGAACCGATCAACGGCGATAGGCTCGCAGGATGTCACGTGCCGTCTTCCTCCGCTGCTCTTGGGACAATCCGCCGAACCGCTCTTCCTGTGAGTTCAAGATGGCGGCGTCCATTTCCTCGAAATCGTGAATCCGCACGTGGGCACTCGCTGACGATGCCGAGGTGGACCGCCCTACACTGGACCCGATTGGTGAAAAGCCAAACCGATTTCTCGCCCCGGCGTTGCGACCGACTCCTCCCAGAAACATTGCTCCCCGATCCGGAACACTGACGACGGTGTCGACATGAAATTGCTGAATCACCGGTTGCTGAATGACGATCTGTTGAGCGGATGCGGTGTTTGGATCGAACACGATATATCCGATCAATTGCGTTAGAACGAAAACGCAAGTTGAGTTCGACATCTCGGGCAACTCCGCAAATGGTCTTGCAACCCGCCCCCGAGGGGCGGGGCGAAACGGATGGAAATTTCCGATTCAGCGATCACTTTCAGACGGGGTTTTCGACGCTTCGGCGGCCGGATTTTCGGTGGCGTGCTGTTGTTTCGACAAGTCGCGGATCCAAATGTTTCGGAACTTGACAGGGTTGCCATGAAACTGGATATGGATCGGGCCTTTGTCGCCGTGGGTTTCGTAGTGCGGCGGTTCATCCCAGAACGTTCCTCCCAGCAACTCGAAATGGTTCTGGATCAGAACCCCGTTGTGAAGCGCCGTGATCGCGGCGGGAGACTTGAGAGTCCCATCGTCATGGAACTTGGGGGCGGTGAAGATAATATCGTAGGTCTGCCATTCGCCCGGTTTGCGGCAGGCATTCACGAGTGGCGGACTCTGTTTGTAAATCGCTCCGCACTGGCCATCGAAGTAGGTCTCGTTTTCATACGAGTCGAGGATTTGGAGTTCGTACTTGCCCATGAAATACACCCCGGAATTCCCCCGGCCCTGTCCGTTCCCCTCAATCTTTTCGGGCGTGGCGAATTCCAGATGGAGTTGGCAATCTCCGAAATGCTGTTTGGAGTCGATGTTGCCGCCATCGATCGCGTAGCCATTTTCAATGGTCCATTTCTCGCCCCCCTCCCACGCGGAGAGATCAGTGCCGTCGAAGAGAACGATCGCATCCGACGGCGCCTGCGTCGCGGAACCAGGATCGATCACCTCAGGTTCCCGCCACTCGATCCCGCTCTTCCATTCCTTGAACAACCAGGCGCGAGCGGGACTAACGGACAGGGCACCGAAGAACAGTGCGGACAAGATGAGATATCGTGTGGTTTTCATGGAGGGGCGGGGTTCGGGAATCGGGGGGTCGCTGGGGGACGCAACGGAAGTCGCACGTCCGCTATTTTATTGCATCGAATTTGCCCCGGTGAATCACCGGGAGGATTTGATGCGGACTACTTCGTCTTCTTAATCGCATACAAAGCGTCATAAGTCCGCAGGTACAGCGTGCCGTTGGCGACGATGGGGGACGCGGTGATCGGTTCTTCGAGAGTATTCGAAGCGACCAGTTCAAACTTGGGGCCGGCTTTGATGACGGAGCAGGTGCCGTCTTTGGCGCACCAGACGAGGTGGCCGTCGACCCAGAGTGGACTGGATCGGTGCTGCGAGGTGTGGGTTCGCTCGTAGTACAGTTCTTCCCCAGTCTCCAGATCGACGCAGAACAGCCTGCCGTCTTTCCGGGCGAGGTATACGAGGCCGTCCTTGATCAACGGAATACAGACATCGGGAGTCTTCTCGTTGACCCACCGCAGCGTCTGAGCTTTGTCGGTGATGTCCCCGGACATGGCTTCGCTGACTTTGAGCGCGACCGATGGCCCGTTCTTCGCCGTCGGCACAATGACCGCCCCCGGCACGACACCCGGCGACGAGACAAATCGAAACGTCGGGTCGTGCTTGGTCTGGTTGAAGTCCGACGGACCGTTGAGACCGTTCAGTCGCCACAGTTCTTTGCCGGTTTCGAGATCGTATCCAGCGGTGCAGTCGGCCCCGTGAGTCACGAGGAACTGCCGTTCGCCGTCGTCATAGAGAAAAGGAGACGCATAGGAGTGTTTGCACTCGAAAGACGCATCCGTTTTCCGGTCAACGGCCCAGAGTTCCTTTCCGGTTGCGGCGTCGAGTTTGATGACTTTGCCGACGGTGTAATCCTCCCGCATCGAGCCGTGAATCAGTTGAAGATAGAGTGCTCCATCGTCGAGGACGGGAGTCGACGTCATTCCGAATTGAATGTCGAAGCGGCCGTAACGGTCTTCGACGTCGAACTTCCAGACCTCTTCGCCGTCAACGGTGTAGCAAGCGAGAGTCCCTTCCCCGAAGAAGACCCAGACGTGCTGGCCATCGGTTGCGGGGGTCGCGGAGGCGGAGTTTCCTTCTCCAGCCCGAGCGAGTTGATTTCCCGTGGTGACCTTGCGTCGCCATTGTTCCTGGCCATTGGTGCCGATGGCCAACAGCAACAGGTCATCCCCTTCGGCGCTTGTCAAAAAGATCTGATCGTCCCAGACGACGGGAGTCGCCCCGGCCGCCCCGGGCAAGGGGAGCCGCCACTTGACGTTCTTCGTCTTCGACCAGGTGATCGGAATGTCGGTTTCATGGGAAATCCCGTCATGACGGGGACCGCGCCATTGCGGCCAGTTCTCCG